>CASEPS010000004.1 GCA_949289855.1 uncultured Erysipelotrichaceae bacterium | reverse complement strand
CTTTCGCAACTGAACAACGCCATCCTTATGACCTTTGTCATCGTTCATGTGGACTTCAACCATATCACGATAGTCATAGGAGTTTTTCTGCCATCTTGCGTACAGCACTTCACTATCCTCTGTCGGACGATATTCCGTATTTGCATTACCAGCCTTATTCAGGCATTCCGGTTCATGATACCATCCGAGGAATGTGAATCCCTCTCTTGTAGGAGTTGGAAGCACTGTATTTTCAAAGTAGTAGTTAGCAGTAACAGTATCATTAGAAGACTGATACGTGTATGTATTGCCTTCTACCCATCCTTTGGCCCCACTCTGAACTGTCCAGTTATTAAATACATAACTGAGTGTTACAGGTGATGGTGTCTCAGAATGTGGTGCATTTACGTTATCCGGATTAGGATCATTTTCATCAATATTGAGGTCATACGATACCGTAGCTGTTCTTGATGGAGCTGTTGATGTTCCAAGATCTCTGGATGTTCCCCAGGTCTGTGTGATTTCTCTTATATCTGAAGAGCCTTCCCAAGCACCACCATTTGGATCTAGCTTCATAGTGATGTTATCTGGTTTCCATACTGCGTACAGTGTCACAGTTGCGCCCTCCTGAGTTGTGAGGATCAGCTGTGCTGTCTGTCCGTCTGTATATTGCGCTGTTGTCGCATCCTTATTGGTAGACCATCCGACAAATGTATGACCTGCCCAGGAATATCCATTCTTTGGAAGTGTTGTATTTGCACCATACTCAACCGATATATTGCTCATAGAACCAGTTGGTATTTCTGTAAAATCACTGTCAGGAACAATATATGGTGTTGTGTCGCCTTTTGTACAGTTAGCATCAAACCTGATGTTATACGTAATACCAGTGTAACGGGCATACAAAGTAGTATTTCCATTTGGTTTATATGTATCACCAGCACCGCCAACACGTGTACCATCCGCTGAATACCATCCATTAAAGTAATATCCGGTATGCGGAGCATCTGGCAATGTCACAGAACCATATGTCCAATTAGCAACAACAGTACCATCAGCACCATTGATATCATATGTGTATTGATTTCCTTTCAACGATCCACCTCCACTAGCTTTAGACCATCCATTGAAAACCCATGGAGCATACAGTGTACCATTTGCAGGGTTATTTCCATCTGGGAATGTACCATAGCTCAAAGTTACTGTAGCACTTGTACCACTTCTTGACGGAGTACCTAGATCAAACGATGAACCAGTCTGATCAACATTTCTCGATGAATTACCAGTCGAGCCATTCCATGTACCACCATTAGGATTAATGGTTACATATGCAGGTCTCCAGTGTGGATAGATTGTTAAATCCTTTCCATAAGGATCAAGAAATTCTAAATCACTATCACTGTTCAAATTTCTCCAATAGACACCATTAACAGCTTGCTCATTTACATCATATACAAGGTTTCCACCAACGGAAGCATCGTAATATCCTGTATATGAATAATAATTTCTTTTTAAGCTATATGGTCTTGAAGTAATATGATTTCCAAAATCCCACCAAGTTGCAGAATTCTTTATCAGTTTACCAATCACTGCACTGCTTGTCTGACCGTAATAAACTTGCGATGTATCTCCAAGTGTTCCATTAAATGCGAAATATCCTCCGTTAGGGTTTAAGGTTAATGTTCTACTATTTGCTTCCCAATGAGGATAGATTGTTACATCATGCCCTGGGTCAATAAACCCTACTGCTGACGTTCCCGCATTTTTCCAATAGACACCGTTTACTGCATATCCATCGGCATCATATACTTGATTACCACCAGTTGGACTATCATAAAATCCAGTGCATGTATATCCAGGTCTGACTGCATTTGCTGATGAAATGTGATACCAGTTTCCAGTATCAGTAATAAGCGGACCAATTGTCTGTGTTGAAGAGCTTCCACCCCATGTACCACCATTTGGATTGATGGACAGAGTTCTTTGATTAGGTTGCCAATGAGCATAAACTCTAAGGTCTCCGCTTATTTTCAGTCTCCATGTAGTGTCATTATAAACAGTCCAGTAAGATCCGTTTACACCCCACGCTTCTGGATTAGCAGTATTAGCATTTACAATTTTATAAACGAGTTCACCACCACTAGGTTGACTATAGAATCCGGTAAGAGTATATCCAGCTCTTGCAAATATATGTGTTCCAAATCTGCCCCATGCGCCCGTTCCTTGAGTGATTGCACCCCAAACTTTGGTATCAGAACCAGTCTGGATATCATAACCACCATTTAAATAGCAAATCAGATTACCTGTAGCCTGGGTATTGAATACGTTTTCAGTTATTTCAATATTATCAGTGTTTTTGTCGTTAATCGTTATAGTGTCTTTTGTCTTATACTCTGATAATTCAGTACCCCCCCCTGCTAAATTTCCGGTCAGTATAGCTGCCGCTTCGGAAGTAGAGCCAGACGGAACATAGTAATCAACATCTCCACTATTAGAATACGAAACTTTAACACCATCTCCGTTTTCTGAACCTACGGTAATTACACCGGCAATATTTGCCGGGATGTAATGGCTGGAATCATCTGAATAGTTTCCAGCGGATGCTATAATCTGGATGCCATCATCGATGATTTCATTAACCAAATCCACAAACAGGTCGTTGCTTCCTCCATCGTATGCAGAAATAGACATGTTGATTAAATCAACACCTTGTTCTTTTGCATATTCAAGAGCCCGATAGACCTGTGACATCGTCCCTGTTCCATCATCGTTAATTGCCTTGATGGACAGGATGATTGCATTATTATTACTGTTTTTGATGATGAGCTCAGCCATTCCTGTACCATGACCATTTACATCATCATCACTGTCATCTGTAAAATTAACACTTGCACTTGCATATTCGGAAGAAACACCTGTGTCAATAACTGCTACCAGTTTCTTACTTGTCTCATCCGCAATCTGTCTCAGGGTTTTCCCTGATGCAAGTTCATCTGTGTATGTCTCGTATACAATCTGTCCGTTTGAGTTTACAGAATTTACTTCACTAATTGACGCCTCTTCTGTACTTTCGGTATCAGCTGTTTCTTCATCAGTTACATGAAAAACAAAGTCCATGTTTGCCTGAACTTCATTCTGATTCAACTGTTCTATTCCAGCCTGCGCACTTTCGTGAGAGTCATATCTGACTACATATGATGCATTACCAATTTTGTCATAACCGTCTGTGCTTTCCGTCAACTGATCAATATCCTTGTCTGTTCTCACAAGAACAGTAGTCAGCTGACTGTTTGCTGTTGTGTCATCATGTACTCCATTATAAGGAATAAGAGCTGTTTCATCATTGTTCAGGAAGACAGATGATATTGTAAATCCGGCTGTGATTGTACAAAAGGCAAGTGCAAGTACAACTGCTGTCCGTTTTGTTTTCTTTCTCAACTTAGGCAGTGATTTAATCCTGTTTTTTATTGTTTCCAGATTCATCTCATACCTCTCCCCCTTTCCTAAAAGATAAAAGGCAGTTCAATAGATTTATCAAACTGCCTTTTTGCATTTCAGTTGCCAACATAATATGCCGGTGTTGTAAAGAATACATCGTCCGCAAGAAGCCATCCCTGAGGCGAGTATGTTTCATGGATTCTGTAAGTTGTGTTTTCCTTCAGATATTGTCCAATCTGTACACATCCATCAGTTCCTGCTTCTGCTGTATCAATCTTTGTGACAGCAATATCATCCGATGTATCATCCTGTGTTCCCATTGTGTCATAAACAGTAAATCTGAATGACTCACCATCAATAGTTGTGAGAACATTTCCATCCATATCTTCTTTTCTGAATTTTACACGCATGACCGGATCGATCATTTTAATTTCAACCGTTCCGTTTGCAAGTGTTGCATCATCAAGAGTAAATGAAAAGTCGTTTGCTCTGTAATATCCATATGGGAACTCGGTTTCATGAATCGTATAGGATTTGCCATATGCTACATACTCTGTAATGTCTGCATATCCGTTTTCGATATATGCATCATCTGTTGTATCGACAGTGCATACCGTTTCGCCAGTCTCATCATCGATAATCGCCAGTTTGAAACTCTGATTAGCATTCTGATATGTGTAATGAGTCAGAATATTGTCGTCCTGATCAACTTTCTTGAGCCTGATATCCATGCGCTCATCGGTAATGATTGTTTCTACATTACCTGTGATTTGTGTGAAGTCTACATATGTATCATCAGCATATCTGTAACCATTAGCAGCATGTGCTTCATGAATTCTGTAGATCTTTGAAGAATCAAGATCACTTCCAAGTTCAAAATATCCGTTAGCAATATATGCTTCATCATCTGTGGAAAGTGTCTTCACAAGAATATCATCCGCTGTGTTGTCTGTTGTACCATTAGCGTCATAAACTTCAAGCACAAATGCTGTTCCACCAGATGTGGTCAGAATATTTCCGTCTGTGTCCTGTTTGATGATCTTCCAGCTCATAGGTGTGTTCAAAATGGTTACTGTTACAGTATCCATCGTTCCGTGTTCTGGAATCGTAAATTTGACAGGAGATGGTTTGAAATATCCCTGGACAGTTCCGATTTCTTCCAGGGAATACGTCTTCCCTGCTACAAGGTATGAGGAATCAGCTTTATATGGTTTGCCATCGGTTTCCCAGGTGATAATAATATTTCCTGGTGTTCCATCGTCATTCCATTCACGGATTCCAAGCTGCATACCTTTCATCTGTTCATTCGTGTCGGCATTTCTTTTCACAAATTCATATTCAATTGGTTCATCATACATGATAATTGTGAACTTGTTTTTAGAAGCCTTTGCTTCTGAAAGAGTTCTTGGAACTGTAAATTGCACGTCCTCCGCATAGTAATATCCGTTAATTGGCTTTGACTCTCTTACCGTATAAGTTTCGCCAGCCACAAGATACTGTGATGGAATGTGATAACCAGAAACAGTCAGATTAGAGGAAACAAATGTATGTACCAGATCTCCGGAACTGTTGAACAACTGAAGTTCTACTCCGGCTATATTTTCTTTTGTTTCCTTGTCACGCTTGATGACATAGAAATCAATGCTTGTATTTTCGAATGTCACTGTTATTACATTCTGTTGTGTACTGGAAGAAGATGTTTCAGATACGGTGAACTCTTCCACACTGTCATTCAGATAATATCCATTGACTGTTTCAAGTTCTCTGACCTGATATGTTTCTCCCGTTTTCAGCTTTGCACTGATGTTATGTGGACCGGATTCAGATGATGTCCATCTTTCAATTTCATTATCTTCTGAATCATAAACTGCAAGTGTCACACCCGGCAGTCTTTTATCTGTGTCTTTATCAATCTTGTCGATTGCATATCTGATTGGCCAGTTCTCCATACTGACTTCTACAACTCCAGCAACAACTACATTCTTTGGAATTGTAAACTTTACATCTGTAGGATTTCTGTAATAACCATCAATTGTACCAACTTCATGAATGTAATATGTTTCTCCGGCATTCAGAATTTCCGGATCGAACTCATGGATATTTCCATCCGTTGTCCATTCATCCAGAACCATTCCCGAACTATCTTTCAGCTGAAGATTTACTCCGGAAAGGAAAACACCAGTTACAGCATCTTTCTTTAATGCACCATAATGGATGACCGGGTTATCAACTGTGATGGTAATTGCCTCATCAGTCTGGGAACCAACGGTGAATTCGATTTCTTTATCCAGATGATAATGACCTGGAACTGTAGCTGTTTCACGAATTCTGTATGTCTTGCCCTGCTCCAGAACTTCTTTAGGAATGTTATGTGGTGTTCCGTCTGTCACCCACTGATCTACAACCTGTCCATAAATATTTCTGAGTTCAAGCGTTACACCTGCAAGTGGTTCACCAGTATCTTTATCAATCTTTTCGACTGCATATTTGATTGGCTTATCGTTCATAGTATATGTCTGACCGCTGACACCAGGAACCACTTCGAATTCGACCGGATCTGCAATGTAGTATCCGGCAGGAGCTGATGTTTCTTTTAAAACATAATGTCCCGGATCAAGGTAAAGGGCTTTTGCATCACCAGTTGATTCCCATGCAGTTACAAGTTCGCCCGACTGTTTGTACAATGCAAGCTGGGCACCTGCAATCGGAGTTCCGTTTTCATCTGTTTTCAGAACAAACTGTTCAATCTGAGTTACAGATTCATACGATGTAAACGATGAACGTCCGTTGCTGATAGCAGCAGATCTTACATTCCCATCAAGATTAAATCCCTTTGGTGCAGTGAGTTCTTTTGTATACAGAGTGTTATACGCTGTGCTTACTGAAAGAGTAGCGCTTGCTTTACCATTTGCATTGGTTGTCATTGTACCGATCTGCTGTGTGCATCCTGCATCTGTATAAATTCCATATACCGCACCGGCGAGACTGTAATAATCTGGATATGCATTTGTGACTGCCGGATTATCAGATACTTTTGTGAGTTCTACCGCAACATTCCTTACCTGAGGAGGAATAGCAAATGTTCCGGAAGCAGCCTGAATATATGGATGAGAATTGAAGTAACTATTGTTTCCCCAGACTGAAGAAGCAAGAACTCGTGTATTTAGTGAAATACTAACTTCAATCCAACCATCCGCTCTTGTTCTTGTGGAATAAGTGAATGTATAACTTCCATCTTTTGGCGGATAGTCACCATGATTCTGACAGATGACCACTGGCGCAGAACCAGTCTGATTTCTATATGCAGTAATATAGCTCTGCAGAACAGGATCATTGGAACTATTCAGATTAAATCGGTCATTATAGAGATAACCATATCCACCGGCAGATGGTGAACACCAGCCAGTAATATTAACTGTCTCTCCTGCAGCATGTGCTTCAGTTGGATTCAGCACCGCATCGATCAGTGTCTCAACTACACCCTTGTCTTCTTCCGCAAGATCAGAAGGAGACATCTGCTGTGTATAAACCTCGCTGAACGATACAGCAATTTCTGTATAATGATCAGCCTTCATTGTTACATCGTATTCCAGTTCAGTAACCGGGTCATTATTCTGGTTTTCTTCCTGTTTCTTTGCAACCAGATTTTCAGTAGTTCCTTTAACTGCTGTCTCATATTCTGTAACATCAAACTTTAATGTGCTTTCCTGATCATCCGGAATGGTTCTGATGTGGTATACATCCCCTTCTTCACCATAAATCGGGAATGTAAATTTAGTATCATCTGATTTCTTTCCTTCATCTTCGCCATTTCTGATTTCTGTTTCATCCCAGCGGTATGCTGTAACAACACCATCAGAATCAGTAATTTCGACTGTTCCGCTTCCAGACACCATAAGTGTGAAATGAGGATCCTTGGCAATCTCATCATCAATATATGCCTGTATATTTTCAATCAGATCAGCTCTTTCCTCATCTCCACCTGTCAGAGAAAGAATTTCTTCTCTTGTCATCTCATCTTCTGTTTCAACTGTTTCTACAGTTGGTGCAGATGGCGTGACGGATGGTTCAGGATCAGATTCAGCCGGTTGTGAAGGAACGGGTGTTTCAGCTACAGGAATTTCTGTGGCTGATGGCTGTTCTGTTGCGACGGGCGTTTCCGATGGAACAGGTGTTTCTTCCGGAGGAATTTCAATTGTTTCTACCGGGACGGTTTCAATAACTGTCTGAGATCCTGAGCTTTCGGAATTACTGTTATTCTGCGATTCTGTTTCAGTTACCGGTGAAGCACTTGGAACTGGTTCTTCCGCATAGACGGAAGGAAGTTCAGTAAGTGCCATTGCGGATAGCAGAAACGCCGTCAGTATTCGTTTGGCTTTCATACGCTTTCCCCTTTCATTTTTTCCTTCTTCCTTTTCTTTTGCCAGTATTTGATATCTGTATATATAAACTTAGCCAGAACAATAAAGAACGGCAGCAGAATCAGGAAGACAAGTTCTGCACTGTACTTGATTGTCTGCAAGAGATATGGATTGTTAAGACCGTGACCGTCGAGTTCGACAGTCTTTGCTTCTGCCAGTTCTCCTCTGACCAGAAGCCGGTGCGTATTTACTCCATAAGGAGTACATGTATAAAGAGTTACATAGTTCTTTCCTTCAACAATCTGTTCATATTCAGCTTCTTCAGTTGGAAGCATGACTTCTATCTGATCTACAACATATCTGTATTCCTGATTTAATACTGTGATATAAAACTCATCACCGATTTCCAGTTCATCAAGATCTGTAAACAGTTTGGCTGTTGATAAAGCCGAATGTCCTGCAATAACTGCGTGAACATTTTCTCCATCAACAGGTAATGATGTACCATACAGATGCCCTGCTTCACCCTGAAGCATGCTGTCTTTTGTACCATGACCAATTGCAATATTTACATCAATCTCTGGTATTCTGATTGAACCGATTGTCTGACTTCCGGCAGGAAGACTTTCATAAACATCATCTGTAGCATTTGGCCCTCTGTACCGGAAAGTCTGCACCTGTTGTTCTTCATAAATTGTCCCGTTATAATCCCGACAATTCTGAAGCATTTTTTCAATCTCATCATCAGAAAAATTCTGCGTAGAACTCTGATAAATATTGATTGTATTGATGTTGTAAATCTTGTTGATCAGATCATTGGATACCGGGAAAATCATGACATACCATCCGATCATCATAACGAGGAACGCCACAATCAATCCCTTATCTGTTTTCTTTTTGCTTTTATTGGGTCTTGCCCTTGCTTTTTGTTTCTTCTTTTTAAAATTCAATGCAACTCCCTCTTTCTAATTTCATTGCATCTTTAACCCTGTTCTCACGGTTCAGATCAGAACGGTTGTGGGATTAAGATGCCCACACATCATTAGTCCAGTTATTATGTTTTTTTTGATCGTCGTGTTTGTCTGATCTGAGCCGCCAGAACAAAGTACGTGCCGATATTTCACGGCACGTTAACTTTGTCTTATTTTATTTTAGGAATATTGATTACTGACTTATTCAGAATCTTTTTCCTTTTTGCGTGCTTTATAAAGCATCGCGCCGGCTACAGCAGCAATACCAGCTGTACCAATCATGCCACCAAATCCTGAAACAACACCAGTTTTTGGATTCTCATTTTCTTCCTTTTCTGGTTCTTCTGTCGGTATTGGTGTAGTCACAGGGGTTTCTTCTGGCTCTTGATCAGGCTCTTCTGTTGGTTCTGGTTCTTCCTGCTTAATCAGATTATTCGTGAATGTTACCAGCTGATCTTCGAGATCTTTATTAATCTCATAAGTATTGCTGTCAATTTCATAACCTTCAGCAGCACTGATCTGTTTTACATAATAACCGTTTGAATCATATTCAAGAATGAACATTGTCTGTCCATCTTTAGTAATTGATGCTTGTGCCGGCTGCCCATTGATATCGGTTGCAACTGCATTATCAGAATATCTGTATACTGCAACTTCACCACCATCAATAGAATTTCCTTCATCATCTACTGCATTAATTGTGATTGTCAACTGTTTCAATGGTACGACAAAATCTATAGTCTGCGGATTATCGGCTGTTCCTTCAATCGTGATTTCCTGCGCTTCCGGATTTTCATAACCATATGGGGCCGTTACTGCTACAGTATATTTATCATTAAGAACAAGCGTTTCTGGAAGAGCAAGTGTTTCAGAACCTGTTGTACTTTCAAACACTTTATTTCCTTCTGCATCTGTAACTGTGACTGTTGTTCCGCAAACATAATTTCCATGATTATCTTTTACAGTAACAGATGCCACTACAGATGGATCTTTCTTCTCCCAATACCAGGTTCCACCGGTTAATGGCTGAGAGATAAAATCTTGATGTGATTTAATTTCAGTATGATTATACGGATCTCCATACGCCCAGTTTTCAGTATATTGTCCACTTTCTTCATGAGATGGAATGCCCATATCGGACAATATTGTTCCGTCAGCAACTTTTATCGAGGAAAGACTTGTACAACCGCTAAAAAGATTCTTTGTTATTGTTCCTGTGTTTAATTTCCAATTGCTTATATCCGCTTCTTTCATATTAGAGCATCGGTTGAACATTCCTTCGACAGTTGTCGTTTTTTCAAGACTCCAATTCAGTAATGCATTATTACTTTCGAGTGAAATGCATCCATTAAACATATTTGATAAATTTGTATTATTCGAAAGATCCCATCCTGAAATCGGTTCAATATTTGAAAGAGAAACGCATCCAGCAAACATTCCATCTCCCGATCCATACCAACCATGTTGAAAACCAAGTCTTTTAAATCCTGTAAGATCGGTAACAGCTGAAGTATTCCAATTAGTTAAAGGAGAAATATCAGTCAAAGAACTACAGTTCTTGAACATTCCACCCAGTAAATTCACATTAGATGTGTTCCAGTTTGTTAATGGAGAAATGTCTTGTAAATTTTTACATCCACTAAAAACATCAGATAAATTCTTGACATTTGCTACATTCCAATTTTCTAACCCACTGATATCTACAAGATTTTCACAATTTTCAAATGCAGCTGTCATCGAAGATAGTCTTTCTGTTTTCCAATTTTTAATTGCGTTAAGATTTGTTATTGATGAGCAACCTGAAAACATTGAATCCATCCAGTATATTCCAGAAACATTCCAACTTGCTAATGCATCAAGACTTTTTATATTTTTGCATCCTTGAAACATGCCGTTTGTTGTACCAAGATTCGAAACGTCCCAATTGGCTAAAGGAGAAATATCTGTTAAACCTGTACATGCTCTAAACGTTTCATATGTACTAGATAAACGTCTTAAATTCCAATTTTTAATAGGACTTAAATCTGACAGACTACTACAACCTGAAAAGAGGGCAGTTAAATTAGATACATTCGACATATCCCAATTAGCCAAAGGAGAAATATCCGTTAGATTAACACACCCCTCAAACACAGCTGTCATATACCAAACAGGCGTTATATCCCATGAAGCAAGTCCACTAATATCAGTCAAATTTGTGCAACCATAAAACAGCCACGCAGCATCCAATATTGTGATCTTCCCATTTGTATGAATGGTTTTAATATCTTTTCTATATTCATACCATGGCACCCAGTCAGGAATATTACTACTATCACTGTAGTATGAAAAATCACCACTCTCCCCATTAGCTGGGCTTATTGTTAATATTCCATTTTCGTCAATCTGCCATAATACATCACCATCTTCATCGGTTCCTGATGCAATCAAGCCATCCGGACCTGGTTCGTGAGTACCATCTTCTGTTGTCGTTTCCTGTACAACCGCTGTTCCTGCTTCTGTAGTTGGTTCTTCTGCCATAATTTGAGTTGGAATAAATGATAATGCCATTCCCATTACAGCAAATGAAGTGATTAATGATTTCATCATAGTTTTGACTTTTTTAATCATTTTTGATTCCCCTTTCCTTTTTCAGGTTTTTTTGATGTTCATTGGTTCATGCGCCAATGAACGACATATGTAAAAAGGCACAGATAATATGTTTTCTGTGCCTTTAATGCAGTTTGTTGATCAGTCTGCTTCTGATTCCTTTTTGCGCATGCTGTAAAGCAGTACGCCGAGTGCGCCTGCCATTCCAGCCATTGCAATCATTCCGCCAATTCCGGAAGTAACACCAGTCTTAGGATCAGCTTCATCAGCTACCATGATTTCAATCGGATCATTTTCACTGAATGTGTAATCCTTTTCGATCTTAACTTCGTGGTAATTGGAGTTGAGCTTGTATCCTTCAGGAGCTTTTGTTTCCTGAACGTACATGCCTTCAGCGTATTCAACTTCCCAGCTTACTTCGCCATTCTTATCTGTTACAGCAACAGCATCCTTGCCATCTACAGTCTTCGCAATTTCACCGTCTGCTGTGAACAGTGTAAGCTCTGCGCCTTCAAGCTTCTTGTTGTGATCAGCAGCATCTACCTTTTCAGCTTCGATGAATACATGTTCAAGGCTGTCAATTGCTGTAATCATCTGTGCTGTGCCAGGTTCTGCCATATCTACTGAGAACAGCATGTCTGCAATCTGATCATAACCGAATGGGCTTTCTACTTCTCTCAGCATGTACTGGGAACCATCTCCGCCTTTGACATAATCGGAAATATCTGTTGGAGCTTCAGTAGTTGTGAACTCATAGACCATATCACCTTCAGTGATTGTTCCATCTTCTGCTACTGTTACTTCATAGATTGCCATATGTGCGCCAGCGAGTGGCTTGCCATAGTTATCAACCTTGGATACTGCAATTGCATTGGAGAGATTTTCAAAGTTCAGAACTGTCCATTCAGCACTGCCATGTGTTGGTACTACAAATTCCATTGTGGATACCTGTGGCATGGAGAAGCCATCAACTGTTCTTTCTTCTGTGATCTCGTATCTATGACCAGCAATGAGTACACCAGAAAGATCGAATCCAACTTCCGTTGTTACACCATCGTTTGGCAGTTCAATATCAACCGGATTTTCAGGATCTGTAATATCCTTCATGGACATGAGAACACCAGCAATGTTGTTGCCATCTTCATCTACCTTGTTGATACGGTAATTGATGATGTTATCAATCATTGTTGTTGTATGATCTTCCTTCTCAGTTGTATTGATTGTCTGATTCTCTGCGAAATAGTAACCGTTGACTTCATCAACTTCACGTACTGTGTATTCGTTGCCTTCTACAAGTCCGCTTACATTGTGTCCTTCTTCACCAGAAATCCAGGAATCAATGACTGTGCCTTCACTGTCAACTACTTCAAGAGAAGCACCAGCGAGGAATTCACCATCCTGGTCAACCTTGGCTACTGTTTCAACATTATTGACGATTGTTACTGTCTGATCCTTGCCATCATCTGTGACTGTGAATGTGAAATCATTGAACTTCACATAGCCGGCAGGAGTAGCTGTTTCAGATACAGTGTATGTTTCGCCAACAATCAGATTGGATGCTGCATACTTTCCAGTTTCATCAGATGTCCATGTATCAACTGTTACACCATCCTTATCAATGAGTGCAACGCCGACACCCTCTACAGGGTTTCCTTCGGAATCAGTGATATTCAGAACAAGCTGCTTGTCTGTCATGACAACTGTCTGATTTGCTTTGATATTTTCTTCATCAGCACCATCGGCTGTGAATGCAATGTCATTTGCTCTTACATATCCTTCAGCTGCCTTTACTTCGCGGAGTACATACTCACCATCTTCTGCAAGACCGCTTGCATTGTGATCTGTACCATCTGTTGTCCAGCTGTCTACTGTGTTGCCTTCGCCATCAAGAATTGCCATTTCAGCACCAGTTACAGGATTACCTTCATCATCGACCTTGGAAATAGAAACAATCTTGTTTACGAGATCAAGTGTCTGATCCTTGCCATCGTCAGCAACTGTGAATGTGAAATCATTGAACTTCACATAACCGGCAGGAACGACTGTTTCAGATACAGTGTATGTTTCACCAGCAACCAGGTTGGATGGATTATATCCTTCTTCACCAGTTGTCCACTTGTCAGCAACATTACCATATCTGTCTGTCAGAGTGATTTCTGCACCAGTTACAAAGTTACCATCAACATCTTTCTTGGTAACTGTAACCTTCTTGTCAGTCATTTCAATGGACTGATCAGCTTTGACACCATTTTCATCTGCACCTTCAGCTGTAAATGTGATGTCATTAGCCTTTACATATCCTTCCGGAGCAGAGCTTTCTCTCAGGATATATTCTCTGCCTTCTTCAAGACCGCTTACATTGTGTGCTGTACCATCTGTTGTCCAATTGTCTACAGGTGCACCGTCTTCAGTAATAACAATCATATCAGCACCGGATACAGGATTGCCTTCAGCATCAACCTTGGATACGGAAACAATCTTGTTAATAATATCAAGTGTCTGATCCTTGCCATCATCAGCGACTGTGAATGTGAAATCGTTGAACTTCACATAACCATCTGGAACAACTGTTTCAGAAACTTTGTATGTTTCACCAGCTGTCAGGTTATGAATGCGGAATGTATTCTCACCGTCAGTTGTGATTACATCAACTGTTTCACCCTTTGCATCAGTGATTGTGATTTCTGCACCAGCAACAAGGCTGTCATTTACGTCAGTCTTATTCAGTGTTACGAGTTTGTCGATCATTGTTACAGTCTTGGAAGAACCATCATCGTTGACTTCGAAATTAACATCCTTTGCCTTTACATACTCACCATTATTTGGTGCAGCAATTTCACGCATCAGATAAACGTTGTCACGCTTGAGGCCCTTGACTGTATATACCTTTTCTCCTGTTGTGTATTCAGCGACAACTGTATCTGTTTCGCCGTCTACAATCTGCATAGAGGCACCAGCAAGTTCGCCTTCACCAGATACATCCTTCTTGGAGAGTGCAACAACTGTTGGCTTGTTTTCAATATCAAGTGTGACATTGTAAACCTGTGTTGTTACATCATCTTCAGCCTGAACGAAATCAACATCCCATGTTTCGGTGTTGACTGCGAGTTCATCAGGAATATATGTCTGTGTCAGAGTGTAAGAACCAAATGCAATCTTGGATACTGTTGCCTTGCCTTCTGCATTGAGGTTGAACTTGCCTACTGTATTACCAAGAATATCCTTGGCAACTTCACCCTTCTTTGTGAGAACTGTTCCATCATCAGGATTGATGATGTCTTCATCAGCAGTCAGAGTGAATTCAATCTTGCTGAGGATATCAGCAGGAATGAGATCTGCATCAGCAGCTGTTTCAGCAATAACATCATTGATTACAAGCTCACCATAAGCTCTTGGATCAGAGATTGTTACTGTAATGAAATGGTTGCCTTCTTCGTCTGTTTCAGAAATATTGGAAAGTCTTACAACCTGTTCAACTGCATCTGTTGTGATGAATCCATCAGGTGTACCGACTTCTTCAATTCTGTAAAGACCGGATTCAAGCTTGAGTGGTGTTGTTACAGAACCCGCGGATTCGCCAGCTGCATAGAATGTTCCAGATGGAAGATCTTCTGCACCGTTTGCGGATGCTGTTCTGAATGTATCATATGTAACTGAACCAACCTTCATTGTTACATATTCGTTAACTTCTTCACCACGGACATCTTCAAGCTGATAGATCTTGAATTCTGCAGAATTGAATGTGCTGAGCTTACCAGTATCAGCATCTTTTTTGACCATACGGATGAAGTAAGTCTGAGGAATATTGGAAGCCTGGAGCTGAATAACAGTACCATCTTCACTGATTGTTACATTGTACTTCTGATCAGTTACTGTGATTTCATCATCACCAGAAGCAAGCTGTGCAACTGTGTAATCATCAAATGCAAGTGCTGTTTCACCTGTTGTTGCATCACCGTTTGCATCCGTTCTGATGACTGCATATTCGTGACCTGTCATAAGATCAGGATTTGTACCATCCTGGTTCACTGTATTAGCTGTATTGCCTTCAGCAAACAGATTTGCATTGAGCCAGTCGCGGTTTGTAACTTCAGCAGTTGTTACATCATACTGGTGAGCAATAGCTTCTGCTACAGAACCATACTGCTCAACATAGGAATTCTTGACAATACCGAAGATTGCACCTTCTTCATTTTCTGTCCAGTTAGTGCCTTCAACGTCTGTGAGAACCTTATGGATTGCTACACCGCCAAGAACCGGTCTGTTCTGGATCTTATGATCTGTAAGATCAGTGATTCCACCTTCTTCTCTGACTGTGAATACTGTTTCAATTACACCATCAGATGTATATCCCACAGGAGCTTTTGTTTCTCTGAGGGTATATGTACCATATGGAAGAAGTGTATCTGTTGATTCAAAGTAACCATTTTCGTCAGTGGAAGCAGTATAAACTGTTTCACCAGAAGCATATTCTTCACCATTTACAATGACTGCATTTGGAGAAGAGTTGATGATGTCAAATGTCATCTGGAGATTTGTATCACCCTGCGGACGTGTGCCTGTGAAAACGTCATGTTTCTGAACCTTGAAACCACCACGGATTACTGTATCTGTAATCTTATGGTCTGTAAGATCTACAATTGTTCCGTTTTCGGAGATTGTAAAGGATTCTTCGAGGTCGCCCTGCATGTGATAACCAGTCGGAGCAGCTGTTTCCTTCAGTGTGTAATCACCATAAGGAAGAAGATCTGCTGTTGACTCATAATAGCCATTCTCATCTGTAGAAGCACTGAGAACTACATCACCTTTATTGTATGTAACGCCATTTACAACCACTGGTTTATCAGAATTGGAAATGACATCGAAAGAAATCTGAAGTCCTGCGTCACCCTGTGCGCCACTTTCAAGTTCGGAATCATATTTCTGAACCTTGAAACCACCACGGATGACTTCATCAGAAATCTTCTGTTCCTTGAGGTTAACAACTTCACCATTGTTTCTGATGGAGAATGTTGTTTCTGTTACACCATTCAGTGTATAACCTTCCGGAGCTTCTGTTTCTACAAGCTTGTATGTACCATAAGGAAGCATATTTGCAGTTGTCTTATAGTAACCATTTTCATCTGTAGAAGTTTCGAAGATCTTGGCATTAACCGGATAGCTTACGCCATTCACTGTAACTGCATGAGATGAGATATTATATACAGCGAATTTTGTTTCAAGTTCGGCATTACCCTGTGCCTGTGCACCAAGTACAGAGTCGTTCTTCTGGAATTCAAATCCACCTCTCATGATTGTGTTCTTGAAAATATCATTAACAGAAATGGATGTTGTTCCTGCACTCAGTGTGAATGTGTACTGTTCATCAGAAGCAATATATCCTTCCGGAGCAGTTGTTTCTCTCAATGTGTACTTTCCTACAGGGAGGAAGTTATCTGAAGACTTCCAATAACCAGATTCATCAGTTGTGATTGTGTAGTTGAAGTCCTGTCCGGCAGCAGCTGTGCCAAGTACGTTGCCTTCAGCATCTCTCATAACTGCGTCATAATCGTTGTCATTATGCAGTGTGAATGTTGCACTGAGATTCTTTGCATCACCTTGTACTACTCCGCCAACTTCAGCATCAGTTGTTGTGACTTCAAGAGAACCACGGATAACTTCATCTTCTTTGGATACAGAAGAGTTATCTACTACTGCATTGTCAGCTGATTTCAGTGTGACAGTACCATTTTCGTTATACAGTCTGAACAGTGCTACACCGTTATCTGTTGCGCCTGTCTTTGTTTCCCCATTCACTGTATATTCAAGACCACCCTTTGTTGTATAGCCGTTTGGAGCTTTGGTTTCCTGGATAGTCAGTGTACCAAGGAAGAATTCTTCATTGATATTAAGAGAATATGTTCCATCAGCGCCCTTTTCTGTCTTGAGAACCCACTGCTCATCTGGCTCTACACCAGCAAGATCATCAAGTGTCGGATAATCACCGTTATAGTAATTGATTGTGAACTCAGCACCAGCAAGTGAAGCAGGATTAGCAACTACATCTCCATCCGGAGTTGTCTTTCTGACTGCAATGTTCAATGGATCAGAAATAGGTGTGTCTGTAGCTGTGAAGCTGCCCTTGTTTTCCTGAATAGGAACTTCAATAATTTCCGGATTCAGTTCATAAGAACCATTTGTTGGAGCAGTCGTTTCCTTTGCATAAAGTGTTGTTACATCTGGATCAAGCGTGATTGTTTCAGATGTACCCTTACCTTCAGCATTGATTGTTACAGAACCTACCGGTTCAGTAGCACACTGTGAATCTGTGTACAGAGAATAAACAGCACCTTCAAGAGAATAGAGGGAATTGCTGTCAGTCATCTCAGGATTAGAAGATTTCTTTGTTACATCAATTGATACTTCTTTATCTACAGGTTCAAGATTCAGTCGAACACCCGTATTAGAAGAATCTGAATATTCATTTATTGTAAATAGTTGTTTAATAGGCTTTATATTATTGGGAGTTTTTGTGGACTCGATGATATAGTCGCCTGCACTTAATCCACTAATATAGTAATCCAATTCTCCAACATATCTTCCCGTATTAGCCTCTTCTTCAGTTATTAAATGTGGCTCGAATGAACAAATTAATGAATTATCCTCAGCGGATAAAATATTAAATGCGAAATCATCCGTTAATTCGGGTATGTTATGATTTAGATAGGATAGTGTATACACATGCAGTGTATTTAAACTTTGAGAAAAAATAAAATAGTTATCCTTTGTTAAATCAATATCATCAAAACCTATCGATTTGTGGAATCCTGGCCCAGTATCAGTAATTTTTAATCTATACTTTCCATCATATACGGAATAATTCTTTTTATTGAATACAAGGTTCCCAAGTGAAATAGCCTTTCCTAATATATTATGATTAGTATAAGTAGAACCATCAAGATTCAGCTCATCAAAATAAAATTCTATAGGGTCGCCATTTATATCGATTGCAGGGTCTCCCTTGTGCATTATTACATTTCCATCAGAATCTGTAATATCTTCGTATGCAATTAAGATAGCCTTCCAATCTTCGAGTTTTACTGATGATTTATCTAATAATTTCAAATCAACTCCTTCGAAGTCGACTAAGGAAACTTCAAATTGGTAATTAAAATTCTTTATATTAGATTCAGCATAAGCTTTTGTGAAATATTGAAACCCTTGCCCGCTTGAAAGAACCATACCAGCCACAGCAAGTGAACTTACTATGGCTCGCAGTTTCTTCAGAAACTTGTTCATACCTTTCCCTTCCTTTCTTCCCTTTAATTCATGTATTTTTCAGCGTTTTCTCATGGCTCACGCACCACTTGAAAACATACGGAAAAAGGCACAAGTTATTTACCTGTGCCTTTAAAATCAACAGTTTTTACTTACTGTTCTTCAGCAGTATCTTCTTCCTTCTTTTTACGGGAAATGAAGACATATGCTGCTGCAACACCGATCATGAATGCACCACCGACAAACATCAGTGTTGTGCCCTTGCCACCAGTACGAAGAATCTTGATAACTTCGTTGTTCTGTACTACGAATGGAACGCGACCATTATCAAGTCTGTACTGAGTATCTTCAGTGCTGTTAGCAAGATCTACACCTTCAAGTGCTTCACCTTCTGGCTTATCACCTGTCCAGACATAAGCATGCTCAACCTGACCATTTTCAAGCTTAACCATTTCCTTGCCATCCTTGCCTTCACGTTCAACCATAGGAGCAACGATTTCAACATAGAATGGTTCAGCCATCAGGTTTCTGCCCTGTGCTGTCTTGAGTTCAGTGAATCTGTATGTACGATCATCAAGACCAACAATTGTCAGAAGACCTGTATCACTTGGAGAAATGTATCTTGTAATCTTACGTTCACCTTCTGGTGTATCAATTGTATCGCCTTCAGCTACATACTGACTCTCATAGGAAGCATCACCTGTCTTCCAGAGATCGGAATGTGTCCATGGATCATAGACGTGGTAACGACCAGCGTCATCTCTCCAGAACAGAATATCTTCATATCCGTTGTTGTCTTCATCGTTGTAGAATGCATCTTCAGAACCTTCAACAACATCACCTTCAACTTTGAATACTACATCGCTGTACTGGAAGGAAGGCTGTCCTTCTTCATTCTTGGATACATAACCCTGTGTACCATCTGTGAACAGCTTTGTAAGATCAATTTCATATGTGAAAACTTTTGTTGTATTGGAGTAGTAATCATGCTCCTGTGTACGGTCTGTTGCATATGTCAATTCAGCAGTGTTCTGGTTTGTTGCATCAGCATGCTGAACAACTTCTGTACCTTCATCGTTTGCACCAGATGTGTATGTGGAATCATATGTTTCACTCTTGACTGTATCAAGGGAATCAGAAGCAGCACCGGAAGAGAGTTCACCTTCTGTTGTTGGATCAGCCTTATTTACCTGTTTCTGATCACCATATGTATCAGTACCGATCAGAGCATCCTTTGTGAGTACGCAGTCATATACAACATAGAAATAAGAAGCATCTGTGATGTCGTCCATCTTATCAAGGCCCTTCTCAGTAACAGTCAGAGTAAAGCTCTGCTTGTCTTCAGCAATATCAACTGTGTAATCTTCACCAAGTGTAAACAACTGATTTGCAACGTCATCATTCCATGCGCCTGTACCCATTGTGACCTTGAAAGACGATGTATCAATGAGCTTCAGACCCTTGGTCATGCGGTCAGTGATGACATACTTAGCATTGTGCTTACGTTCGACAGTTTCGTGATTAGCACCTGTCTGTTCATTGTCAATATCATCAACAAGAACCGGTACATCAGAAGAAATCAGTTGTGTAATCGTATCACCAATGTTTGCATCGATCTGATGTGTAAGACCTGTTTTTTCAGATCCGTCAAGCTTTGTTGTCAGTCTGTCATAGTTTGTCTGAACAAAATCACAGAGGGATTCTGTGTCAACTGTATCATGACCATCATTGGATGTAAGCTGCTTGCCTGTTCCATCATCAGATGTTGTAAATTCATTTGTGATAATATCCTTATGAATGTTAATAGATCCGGCTTTCGGATAAACTGTGATGTCATACATCCATGCAGAACCAGCACTGTACTTGAGAGAACCATCAGCATTGTTGATGTCTGCGATGTTTGTCATTGGTACAGATACCAGGAATGGAGAAGCCGGAGAAGCAATGTCTGCGTATGTAGATCCACCTGCATTCACACCAGCTGATGTAGAACCACCCGCATTAGTTCCTGCATCTTCAGTAATACCACCGGAATTTGTGTCATTGTCGATTTCATCATCAACAACTTCCCAGTAAGTATCATGCTTGGAAAGTGCCTTATGCTCCCAGTCAATTTCTGCTACCAGGTAAAGACCAAGCGGCAGATTTTCCAGAGACGTAAATCCATTTTCATCTGTTGGATTGAAGGTTTTGCAATAACCTTCTTTTTCATCAGATTCAGCGTGCTGTCTGACATAACGATTGATTGCTGTTTCACCTGTAACTCTGTCTTCTGTACCAGGCATACGGATGACATCCATCATCTTTTCATTCAGTTCATCAGATTCATAATGATCATCTCTGTTAGATGCTGCATCTTCTGTTCTTCCATCAGTTACCTTTGTGGAGTCAGAAGCTACAAGATCTTCTACCAGATACTCATTCATCAGATCAAAGAAATCGGAATCAATATTTGTATAATACGTTCCTGTTGTATTCAGCTTTCCAGCTGTGTTTTCTGTGACCTGTTCGATATCTGCAACCTTCAGCAGCTTGAATGTGGAATTTTTCTCAGGCATGATGGAATCATTTCCGAGTTTTTCACGGATGATACCAACCATATCCTGTGAAGTCTGTCCAAGAGTTGTGTACGGCATACCGTCAGCATCAATGGTTTTGCCATCGTTGTCGAGGTACTTGTACAGCGTGATACTACCGGTGAGTTTTGGATCAATTGTTCCCCCTGTCACCGTGATGTCACTGGTTGGATCATCTGCCGCAAATACCGTCAAAGATGACGGCACAAGCATCAGAGCAGCCAGTGCCATCGAAAGATAGCGCTTTTTCTGTTTCATTGACTTTCTCCTCCTAACCTTTCCAAAACGCTCTGTATATCTCCCAGGGAAATAGACTGTTCAGCAGTCCTGATTGTTACGTTTTCGCGGACCTCTTCATAGTTTGTATATCCGTTTACCGCAATTATCAGTGTTTCCGGTGTTCCGGTTTCTATGATGGTGAATATGTCTGTTTCATCACCATTTTTATACTGATAGGTAAATTTCTCTGGCTCGTTAATCAGAATCGTATAATTCTTACTGTCTTCATCCGTTCCATAGTTCATCTGATCAGAAACTCTCTGGACATATGTCTTCAGTGTTGACTGTTCCTGTCCTTCTTTTTCGGATGGCTCTGTATACAGCGATGCAACTACTTCATTATCTGCATTAATGATGTATTGCTGTTTTGTTCCATCTTCATATGTATCTTCAAGAACTGAGTAACCACCACCAGGTATTACTTCAAATGTCTGATCATCTGATCCAAACTCATAATCGTAAGATTCAACCGATTCAGTTACATTTCCAGGTGTTGATGGATTGGAAGTTTCTTCCACTTCTTCTGTTTTTCCTTTGCACCCGGATAATAAAAGCAATGTGCATACACACACTGCTGTGGATTTAAGCATTCGTTTCATCGTTTTCTTTCTGCTCTCTCTTAGACTTTCTGTGCAGATACAGCAAAAGGATCAGAACTGCAAGTCCGCCACCAATAACTGACAAACCAAGTGCAATATCATCAGTGGATACACCAGTTTTTACACCTTCCTTGTTATTAATGACTTCTGCATCGGCTTTTTCTGCATAAGTGATCTTGCCTTCACTGTTTTTATACAGTGTTCTGTATCCATTCTGATTTGCTTCAAGTTCTACAACTTTGTAATCAGAATGTTCCGGCAGATCATAAATAACAATCGACTGTCCTCCCTTGATAGAAATAACATCGCCATTTTTTACCGTACCTTCTGTACCACCTGGAAGAACTGCTTTATAAGATCCTGCATCGGAAATTGTGATTTCAAAACTGAACACATCGGTATCACTTGCTTCATCACCAGACAGTGTTTTTCTGATGCTCAGGTCGCCGGCAAGATTTGGCTTTGGATAAGCCGTTACATCAAAATTCCAGCTGTCCTGTGTTTCATTGGTTTCCGGAACACTGACCAGGAATGGAATAGATGTAATGTGATATCTTACCGTTTCTGTATTCCGTACAAGATATGCACCAGCCGGAACTTCAGTGAATGTGAATGTTCCGTCTTCTTCAATTGTTCCCTCAGCCGTATAGCCAAGTTCCGGGTTTGCTTCATATGCCTCAAGAACCTTTGCTTCGTAATCTTCAGCTACAGCATCATCGGTAAATTCAAGTCCTTCAGCTAATGGAATATAAGCACCGTTTGTGTCTACACCCCGTCCAATATCAGCGACCTGTATGATTTCAAAAACAGCTCCCGGAATTGGAGCTGTTTCATCTGAATCATCGAAATACCTTAATGTCAGAGATCCGGTTGCTCCTTCGGGAATAACCGGCATTTTCTCTACTTCTGTTTCTTCTGCCATTATCGGCATGGATGAACCGGTAATAATGGCAAATGCTGTAATGAATTTTAATATTCTCCTCATTCTTTCCTTTCCCTCCGTTTCCATTACCATGTCGATACATAAACAATAACATCACAGAGCTTATTGTTCTTGAATCCAAAGTCTATTGATGAATAATCATCAAAGTCATAAGAGTATTCAATATCTCCGCTTTCCTCATCCGTAGAATGGAATAAGGGTTCACCAAAAGCTTCTACAATCTGTTCCGGACTGCATCCGATTGTCAGACCTTTCCATGAAAATGGAGGACTGCTCTCTGTCGGATCGCCATCTCCACCGTAAGTAATTGAATATCCGTATGCACCACGTCTTTCAATATCGGAATGGTTGACTGTATCAGCTCCTTTTCCAAATAACAGAAGATAATAATCCGGATATTTTTCATTTGAATATGCTACAAAACTGTAACCATCTTCTGATTCCGGATCTGCTGTCCATCCATCATCGCCAAATACGTTCCATGGAGTTGGATCAGTGATTTTTGTATCACCATACTGTCCATGATCTGATGCTATTGTTTCTGCAATTTCTGTGTTTTGTTTTTCATCTTCATCATTTCCAGTTTCACTGTTCACGACCGGTTCATCAATTGAACTGATCTTTCCATAATCTGTGATATTCATGTTCATATTGATCTGCATGTTTACAGTGAAATTGTTCTCACTACCGTCTGTTGTATATGTGCCGGGCAATGAATTAATGTCAAGTTTTTCAAGCTGCACTGTTTTCTTGTCGAATGTGTATACTGCTTCACCTTCAGAGAAAGCACCTCTGAGATCTTCACCAGTAAATACGCCTTCATAGAAACTGGTTACCAGTCCGCTGTCACCAATGACAGCTGATAAATACATTGAATTGACTATATCCTGTACCGGCACTGTTACGATAAATTTATCATCCGTAATTTCAAGAGTTGCATTCTTGAAAAATGAAGGATCAAGATCTGTAAATCCAGCAACCTGTATCGCATACTCGCTATCCGTAGCTTCTACTTCTGACCAGCTGTCATCTGTATTTCTGGTGAGAAATCTGTATGGATTTTTACTTCTGTCAAGCCATGAATCATAAGATGAATTTACAACTACCTGTTTATTGTTTTCCTCGTTATTCTCACCTTCTGTATATACATCCATAGACAGATTACAATCCAGAAGAAATACATCTTCGCTTCTGTCAAAAACAGAGGTTAATGAAACAGGAGTGGTTACTGTTACATTATCAGGATCAGTCACACTGCTTTTTGCAGTCAGGTTATATGTCATTCTGTAATTGTCATATCCTGCTTCGTTATATCTTCTGATAACTGCTTCAGCAGATCCCGGATTATTTCTGAAGTAACCTGTTATTCCATAATAGCCTCCGACAATAACGGCTGCTATTGTTCCTGATCCTGCAATAAAACCGAAAAACTTAATCCATTTCTTCATTGTCACTTTCCTGTTCTTTGTTTTTCTCTTTGTTTCTCACAACGAGATAAACAACTCCTGCCAGGACTGCCGCACCACCAACAATGATGAATACAAGTGAACCTTTACCACCGGTTCTGAGCAGTGTAATACCTGTATCATTAAGAACTGTTATCTCTGCTCTTCCCTGCTCCAGCCTTGAAGCAACTGAAGTATTCAGAAGATCATAATCATCCAGGTTATCCGGTTCAGCACCACTCCATACATATGCATGATTCAATGTACCATCTTCATATTTAACCTCATATTCATCTTCTGGTTTGTTGGCAACCAGTCTGATGGAGAATGGTTCAGCAAGAAGGCTGCTTCCTTCAGATGTTTTGACTTCCATGAACTCATAGGTTCTTGCATCTACACCCTTTAACTGCAATTTACCATTGCTGTCAGGACTGATGTACTTCGTTACTGTCTTGCTGTCTTTTGTTTCCAGCGTATCCGCGTCAGGATCATATTCACCATCCGCAGCTTCATCATATACGTGATAAATACCAGGAGCTTCTTTTGTCCAGATCACTGATTCAATATCTGTCGCTGTATCAGCAATTACTGTATATGTGACATCTGTATAATTGACATTCTCATCATTGGTGAATGTCTTGTTAATATCAATTTCGTATGTATAAACCTTTGGCGTATTACTGTAATAGGAATGTTCACTTGTATGATCAGTGCTGAAATCAAGTCTTGCTGTGTTCTGGTTGTTTGCAGAAATTGTTTCACCCTGATCAGTTACATGATCTGCGGTATCAGTACCAATTACAGCATCCGGTGTAAGAATAGATTCAAATTCAATGTAGAAGTAGCATTGTTCATCCCGGTTAAAGAGGTTGAAATTCGTTACATTGACTGTGAACTCTTTCTTTCCTCCGGCAACGCTCAGACTGTAGTAGCCGGATGGAACGGTTGTGTTTCTTTCGTCATTCCATGCATATGGACCATAAGAAAGTGAAACAATTCTTGAGAATTCCAGACCTTTTGTCATACGGTCTGTTACTGAGAACTTGTCAATGTTCTTCCCTTCTTCCAGTACCGGAACATCTACTGAAATAACCTGTGAAATGGTATCGCCAATATTTGCATCAATCTGATGTGTAAGACCAGATTTATTAACTCCGTCTACCGGTGTACCACCATCAACTGAATTCTGTTTTTCATAATCACAGAGTGTTTCGGTATCAACTGTATCAAGACCATCTACCGGATTATCAGCATGATCGTTTGTGATGATATCCTTATGAATATTGATTGTTCCGTTCTTTGGATAAGCTGTTACGTCATACTGCCATACTGTACCGGCTTCATATGTAACACCACCAGTTGTGATTTCATCTATGTTAGTAATTGGAATCTGTACAAGGAATGGTGATGATGGAGAAGCAATATCAGAATATTCACTTCCATCTCCGCCTTCTGTTGTGCCATTCTCTACATCAACTCTTTCCCAGTATGTATCATGCTTGGAAATTGCCTGATGTTCCCAGTTGATTTCCGAAACCAGATATAAACCTACTGGAAGATTTTCAACTGCTGTTCTTCCAAATTCGTCTGTTGCTTCAGCAAACTGTGTGCCATGTTCTTTGACATATTCACGGATTGTTGTTTCACCTGTATGTTCCGTATTGCTGTTAGCCGGCTGCTTGATCAGTTCAAGCATGGCTTCTGTCACATCATATGGTGCATAGTAATCTTCTTCCGTATACTTATCGTCCGGCTGAAGTTCAATGCCGTAATCGGTTTTGATAATTTCAAGGAATCCTGCATCCAGGTTATCAAAATAGAATCCTGCATTATCATCTTCTGTAATAGTTACAGCATCAGCAATTTTAAGATATGAGAATTCAACTCCCTGTTCCGGAAGCATTCTGTAATTTCCGGTTTCTCCCTGTACTGCATCAGTCTGATCATACTCATCCGGATTTAATTCCTGTCCGTTTCCATCAAACCACGATCCGTCATTGTTTACATATTTGTAAATAGTAATACTGCCGGGTATGGTCGCATCGAATTCTTTAGACACTGTTTCTCCATCAGCATACACCGGAATGAATGTGCCAAGGAGCACAGCCGTCATCAGAATTCCTGTTAATTTCTTTCGCATTTTCCTTCCCCTTTCTCTTATAGAAAAGAAGACTGTTCCAGTCTCCTCTGCTTTATTCATTTTTTATCCGTTTTGTATTGGTTGATGAATACAGTGAAGTAGAATCATCAAGCGGACTGAGGAGGACCTTTCCTGTGCCTCTGAATACATTGACAAGTCCTTCACCTGAAACAGCTGATCCAACAAGTGTTTTGCCGGATCTCTCAACTGTGAAATCCAGACTGCCTGACCAGCACATCGCCTGGTTTCCATCTGTCTTTAATACATCATCTTCAAGATCTATTTCAATAAGCTGTTCCCGGATTACATTTGATTCAAGTACCACAACGCCATTGCCTTTCAGTTTGAGATTGAATAAACCTTCATTACCGGCAACTGCGGAAGATATAGATTTTCTTGCCTGAATTCCAAGCGTAATGGTTGATTCAGATGCAAGAAACATCCCATCCTGGATAACAAGTCCATTCTGCCAGTTTTCAACTCTTTCAAGAAGAATGTATTTGTATGTCGGTTCAAGACAGATAATACCTTTTCCTTTATATTCGGGCTTGATTGCGGATTCATTGGTAACTGCACCTTTCAGAACCTTTCCAATAAAATCTCCCGCTCCTTTAAGACCTGTAGTAGCATGTACATTTCCAGCCATCCACTGCATTGCGCCGGCCTGCATTGTTACACCGATTGTTCCATCAAGTCTGCACAGTACCTGTTTGCGTCTTACATCCATCTTTGACATGAAATATTCATACATAGCATTAGATGGCGATACCGTAAGATCTCTTACATATTCAATGACCGAAAAGATGCCTTTTGATTCTTTCAGGGTGTAATCAGGATCATCAAACAATCCTTTGATTCGTATTCCCATTTTATTTCTCCCTTATTCTTTTTCGGATTCAGCAGAAGCACTGGCTTCTGGTTTATCGGTTGCATCTGGAGATGCAGAAGCTTCAGCTTCTTTGCTTTCTTCTTCAGCTTTGGCCTTGGCTTCTTCCTCTGCTTTCTCCTGGTTTTCTGTCTGTTCCTTTAACAACTGCTCAATAACAGATTCTCCATCTTCGTTTTTGATATCCATGAGATTTCTGCCTTCAAGAGAGAACTCTCCAAGTTTCATTGCAGTGTTATTCACCTTGCCATCTTCTGTTGTATTTGTACAGATAGCATAAATGGTAATGGAGGAATTCCCTGTCTGGGTTACTGTAACTGGCACGGTTACCTGTTCACCATCAACATCCATTGTGATTGTCTTTTCACCAGAAATGATGTCACTGAAATCAGATGTTGTAATATACTCGCCTTTTTTTAATGCACTTGAAGCATATCTTCCAACTACATCATCGGCATTGGAATAAAGAATGACTGAATCGCTTGTTTCCATTCCGCTTTCATCCAGCATTTTACCGGATGACAGTTCATCATATTTTCCCTTTGTGACCGCAGCTTCTTCAAGATCTTCATTTGTAATCTGTTCACCAGCGGCTACATCAGCAGCCAGCCGGATGATATTGATTTCCTCACCAGTTGTACTGGTTGTTGAAGTTGTCCATGGCAATGAAACCGGAATAATATTCATAGAAGCAAGTACCAGGAACACTGAAGTTCCAAAGAAAATTACAGCAGCAATCAGTGAAGCAATGAATCCTGCTTTATATGATCTGTCAGATGATTCTTCTTCGTCTTCCTCTTCATCTGACTCTTCTTCATCTTCTTCAGAATCATCCTCTTCTTCATATTCATCATCGTACTGCTCTTCTTCGTAATCGTCTTCTTCAGGCTCTACTGGTTTTTTCCTTCTAATCATCTTTTTTCTCTTTTCTTCATGTACTTCTTCTATCTCTTCCGGTTCATCCTGTTCACCATCTGTTTCCATATAGAATTCGGATTTATTGTTATCTTCTTTTATTACTATTTCCGGTTCAGAAGCTTTCTGCTGTTCTTTTGCTTTGTTGTTGATCTCTTCTTTCTTCTTCTGAATCCGGATCTGCTTTTTTATGTATCTGTTTACATATTCTGTATATTTTTCTTTCGGGAATTTTGTCGGTGCTTTTTCACCATTAATAGTCACAATATTGCCATAATACAGAATTGTCACTGTATCATCTGTAACCATCCTGGCAAGTTCTGTCTGACCGACCACAAGTTTTACCCCGGATACAACCTGTGTCTTCCCCATCATTTCATTTGTGTTATTTTCACTCATCCTTGTTATCTTCCCCTATCCATTTATTACTGTGGGGTCAATTTGTCCCCGCTTATTTTTATGGTGTATACATAACGCCTGAACCATCAGCCATTGGATAACATGATCCGCCGTACTGATTGACCATAGCTATACATCCTGCCTGATCACCAAACACCTGTACCGATGGTCCGGAACTTCCTCCGGATGACCCGGAAGATCCGCCCCCAGAAGGTCTTGTAGATGATCCTGTCATTCCGCTGCTTCCAGATGGTGTACTTGGCTGCTGTACGGGTTGTTGTACTGGTTGTTGCTGAACAGGTTGCTGAACCGGTGCCTGATATTGAGGCGTTGACGGCTGGGTATAGCTCTGCGTTGGAGTGCTTGGCTGTTGTGTCTGCTGTTCTGGTTCCGGTTCAGGTGTAGGTGTTGGCTCCGGAGTAGGTTCCGGATTAACCTTTACTGTTGTATTAACAATAGACATATCACCGTCATCATCAGTTGCCGAAACTGTTAATGTATAATTTCCCGCTTTTTCTGTGTTTACACTACCTGTATAAACAAGTTCGCTTTCAGATGAACAAAGGTCAATAATATCGAATTCTTCTCCCCAGTCGATTGCAAAATCAGCTGTACATGCAATCTTAGGAACATTTCCATCTGATGAATTTACTGTCGTTTGTTCATTAATACTCGCATTATTTCCTGATCCACAGGAAACGAGAAATGCAGACAGAACCAATAAGTATGTTTTTCTAAGTTTCATTGACATGCATTTCTCCTTTCTCAAATCAGCATTTTTTTATTCTGTTTGCTATTCAGCTTTTTCAACTTTTACCTGATATGTAAAATTAGTGGAGTTATCTTCAAGAGTAATTGAATCACCTGTTGTCAGTTCGAATCCATCAGTCAGATAGAAGCCACCTTCATCACCATATACGTGATACTGGTTTTCTGTATTCAGCACATATTCATCATCACCTGTTTTTGTGATTGTCCATGTCTGATCAAAAGCATCAACTGTTTCTCCAGAATTGATATCTGTTTTTTCTGTTTTAACATGTGCTTTCCCATCATCAGTATGTTCGGTCTGAAAGATTGAAACTGTCAGTTCTTTTGTTTCTTTTGAACATGCGCCAAGTGAAATTACCATCAATCCTGCAAATGCAGCTTTAACAAGTTTTGTGTTCATGATTTATCCCTTCTTTGTGTTCTGATACGTTTCCCTGATCGTTATATAGTCTGTTCTGTTCCTTGATTGTTTCCATCAATTTCCATACAAAGAGTACAGAACCAATACATGTAAAGAGCAACAGCACATGTAGTGGATCACTTACAAATTGCTGAAACGATATTAATAATTTATCCATATTTTCTATTTCTTCCTTATCAATACAGTGATTCAATACCAGTCTGTCTTCCGATTACTATATATCGCCATCCGGAATACCCGTCCCGGCATGTCTGCAATGTGACAAATCTGTCATCTGTATCTGCGGTTAATCCGGTATTGATTTCAGATCTTGATAAAGCCTGGTTTATCCAGTTCTGTTTATCCGTATCATTTGTAAATACATTCTGCGTGTAATTCCAGTTGTCACTGTTAACATCTATCAGAAAAGCAGATATGACTTCATAATGAGTAACCTGATCTGCCCGGTAAATCGAAAATGTTTTATTTGCTTCGTAGAATTCCTGTTTTGTCATATTCTGAAGCTGCGAAAATTTTCTGGTATCTGTATATACACCAGTCATAGCATGACCGTAAATCGGAATGTTATCATCTCTGATGTTTGCCAGGGAATCCATAAACACTGTTCCAAATTCATCATAATTTCCATAGAAATCACTTCTGATATAGGAATCATTTGATTCACCCTGAACAATTGGTTCGGATATGATACCGGAATCCCATAGCAGCCATCCGATATAATCATCATTTTCTGCTTTCAGGTTTTTATAGGTTTCCTGATCAGGTTTCCATTCTTCATTTTCAAATGCTCCGATTTCTCTTTTGATGTTTTCTGCTGTAACCTTTGTCTGATTTAATTCCTGATACCTGTTATAGATCCGGTATCCCTGGACACCTATGACTGCAATAATCACAAGTATCAGAACATCAATTACAATCAGTTTTTTGTTAATCTTCTTTTTCTTCTTCATATTTCTCCTGTATTTCTACAGTTCGTTGTCATGTACCGGAGGTCATTCCGGCACAAGGAGCAATGTTTTTCGTACTTTGGTTCAAAGTACAAGGGTAAATAAATAGCCTGTTCCGGCTCATGCACCGTACACAGACATAAGGACAGAAGCACAGCACACCCTGTGCTTCTTCGGAGGCTGGTAAACCAAATGATAATTTACCAGTATGAAAATATCTGTCCTCTGAAAAATTCGTGCGATTTCAGAGAACATAATAAGATGAAACACAAACCTGTTTTCATGAAGCGGTTGTTGTCAGGGTTAAAACAGGACATGTATTTCACTTTTGATTTCCGATTTTCTTTCTATGGTGTGAAGAAATCCAATCAGAAACTATACCGGTATGACCGGCAGTGTGATTCTGATCATTGAAATCTGCAAAAATCAGATCAGAATCTGCCAGCAAAAAATGCATGTTTCATATTGGATGCGTTCTTTACCAGCTGGGACATCAGGTGGCTGATGTGCCGGCTAAAGGTTCGTGCGCCTTTTGTCAGCATGATAAAAAGGAAGTTCAGAACACCTGATGAGTTATGAACTCCCAGTTTCTGCATTTAACAATGCAGCATATGAAGTGCTGTCCAATCAAGGCTCATGCGCCTTTTTCAGACATAATGGAGGAAGCACAATTATGAATCAGTTATGTTGCATATCCGATATCTTGAGGGGCAATATGTGCTTCCAGAGGACTTTGTGAAACCAGATTCACAAAAAGATGAAAAACGTCTCCATTTGGTTCATGCGCCATCTGGAAACATAATCAAGCCGCCAGTTGGCATACTGACGGCTGCTGCTTAACAACAGCTAAAGAGAAGAAAATATGGCTCTGATCTGGTTCCTGCACCATTTCAGAACAGATGAAAATACAGGGTTTAATATGATTATGCATATCAGCCCTGTATTGCTGCCCAGTTATGAAAGCGAGAATAGTTATGCCAAAAATTAACTTATTTGCGGAAGAATAAGTTCCCACACAATTTTTGGGTTAATTGTATAGCTTATTAACTGGGAATTTTGCGGTCATATCAAGTTCCTGCGCTTTTTATGACCATAAGGGGAGGAAGCATCAAAAACAGATATTTTACTGCTTATCAACTTCCTTTGGATGGTGTATCCAATGGCAGTTCATGCGCTGTCACCGGATATTTGAAACCGCCACTTTTGTGACGGCTGCCGTTTCAGGTAACGGCAATGTAATAGGAAAGAGTAACAATCGACTTACCCTTCTTCCGGTTCGTGCGCCGTTTGAAGGGATAATATGCTGTCAGCCGAGTAGTATTTCGAAATGGAAAATACTTTTGATTTATGAGGGCGACTGACAGCGTGACCCAATTTTCTGAATCTATCGCTAGTATCCAGATTAAGAAGTAGTGTTTCTTTCAGGTTCATGCGCCTGATTGAAACATAAGAGGAAGAAGAGTTTCCCCTTCTTCCTGCAAGTAAAGGAGGTTATGTCTGAAGCAGATCACTCAGCTTCGGATGTCTTTTCCTTTTTGCGCATGCTGTAAAGCAATACGCCAAGTGCGCCGGCCATTCCAGCCATTGCAATCATTCCACCGATTCCGGAAGTAATACCAGTCTTTGGATTTGCTTCATCCGCAACCATGATTTCAATTGGCTCATTTTCTACGAATGTATAATCTTCACCAATCTTGACTTCATGGAAATTGGAGTTGAGCTTGTAACCTTCAGGTGCTTTTGTTTCCTGAACATACATGCCTTCAGCATATTCAACTTCCCAGTAAATCTCACCGTTTTCATCAGTGACAGCTACAGCATCCTTGCCGTCTACAGTCTTTGCAATTTCACCATCTGCTGTGAAAAGTGTAAGTTCTGCACCTTCAAGCACCTTGTTGTGATCAGCAGCATCAACTTTGACTGCCTTGATAAATACATGTTCAAGACTGTCTACAGCTGTGAGCAGCTGTGCAGTGCCAGGCTTTGCCATGTCTACTGTAAAGAGCATGTCTTCGATTACTTCATATCCGAATGGACTTTCGACTTCTCTCAGAATGTACTGAGTTCCATCTCCACCCTTTACATAATCGGAAATGTCTGTCGGTGTGTCTGTTGTTGTGAATTCGTAAACTACATCACCTTCAGTAATTGTTCCATCCTCTGCAACAGTTGCTTCGATGATCTGCATCCTTGCACCAGCAAGTGGCTTGCCAGCATTGTCTACCTTGGATACTGCAATTGCATTGGAGAGATTTTCGAAGTTCAGAACTGTCCATTCAGCACTTCCGTGTGTTGGCACTACAAATTCCATTGTAGATACCTGTGGCATTGAATAGCCTGGAACTGTTCTTTCTTCTGTAATCTCGTATCTGTGACCAGCAATAAGAATACCAGTCAGATCAAATCCTAGTTCTGTAGTCACACCACCATTTGGCAGTTCTACATCGACCGGATTTTCTGGATCTGTAATATCCTTCATGGACATCAGAACACCAGCAATGTTGTTTCCATCTTCATCAACCTTGTTGATACGATAGTTGATGATGTTATCAATCATTGTTGTTGTGTGATCTTCTGTACCAGTTACATTGACTTCCTGGTTTTCAGCGAAATAATATCCATCAACTTCGTCAACTTCACGTACTGTGTACTTTGTACCAGCTACTGTGTTATTGAGTCTGTGAGTAGTTTCATCACCATTGAGATCAATGTTGATATATTCCTTGGAACCGTCTTCATTCGTAATGACAAGAGTAAATGCAAGGTCAGAATCTTCTGTGACTTCAATTTCAGTCAGCTCTTCAGCTGGTTCTGCATATTTGATTTCACATACGTCTTCCTTATCATCTCCTGCTTCCGGATCATCTGTTTCTTCAGGCTTTTCATCTGGTGTAGATGTTACATTCTTGTCAGTAACAATGATTTCAGCTGTTCTGCCATCTTCCATCACTGTTTCTACAAACTTGCCAGATTCAAGATCTGTTATCTGTTCTTCTGTAAGATCAATGACATGTCTTCCGGAAATCCAGGAATCAATGACTTCACCCTGTTCATTAACAAGTTCAAGAGATGCGCCCTTGAGAAGATCGCCATTCTGATCGACCTTAGCAACTTCCTCGACTGCATCAACCATAGTAACTGTCTGGTCAACACCGTCTTCAGTTACAGTGAATTCAACATCTGTTGCTGTTACAAATCCTGCCGGTGTTGTGTCTTCGTGCAGAATGTATGTCTTGCCAACTTCAAGATTGTTGGATTCATGCTTTGTCTTTTCAGTTACGAATCTGTCAACAACTTCGCCTGTTTCCTTGTCAATAATTGTGAGGATTGCGCCCTCTACTGGTTCACCACCAACTGTCTCTTTGGAAATCAGTACCTGTTTATTGACGATTGTTTCAGTCTGATCCTTGCCATCATCTGCTACTGTAAATACATAGTCAGGAGCTTTCGTATATCCTTCTGGGACAAATGTTTCAACTACCTTATATGTATGACCAGCAATCAGATTGTTTGCATAATGATGCATTCCAAGAACTGTTGTCCACTGATCAACAACCTTTGGCTGTTCTACCGGATTACCAGCTTCATCCATAACTGTTTCAGTGATGACATTGCCATTTTCGTCCAGTTCATAGACTGTAAGCTGTGCGCCATCAACATTGACACCACACATATCAACCTTCTGGATTTCAACTGTCTTGTCAGTCATTGTTACATTCTGATCAACTTTGATGTTCTGATCATCAGCACCAGTAACTGTGAATGGAATAGATGTTGCAATGACATAACCATTAGCAGCTTTGACTTCATTCAAAACATAATCATTTTCTTCAACGAGGCCGTTAATATAATGATCTGTTCCATCTGTTGTCCAGCTGTCAATGATATTTCCATTGACATCAGTAACATTCATTTCAGCGCCGGAGATTGCTTCACCAGCTGTATTGATCTTTGTGGCACTGACTCTCTTATTTACAATTTCCAGAGTCTGATCTTTGCCATCATCAAGAACTGTAAATGTGAAATCATTGAACTTGACATATCCTTCAGGAACAACTGTTTCAGAAACCTTGTATGTTTCGCCAGCGGTCAGGTTATAGATGTGGAATGTGTTTTCTCCATCAGTTGTGATTACATCAACTGTTTCACCATTTGTACCAGTGATTGTAATTTCAGCACCAGCTGCAAGATTGTCATTCACATCGCTCTTTCTGAGAGTGACGAGCTTGTCAATCATTGTGACTGTCTTTACAGATCCATCAGCGTTAACAGTAAACTCAATATCGGTTGCCTTGATATACTCACCTTCATTTGGAGTGATTGTTTCACGCATGATGTATGTTGTATCACGCTTCAGACCCTTGATGGAATGTGGAGTTTCAGTTGATGTGTATTCATCAACAACAATTCCAGTATCCTTTTCAATTACCTGAATGTGAGCGCCAGGAAGTTCATCATCACCTGTGACAGCCTTTTTGGAGAGTTCGATGTAAGTAGGCTTGTTTTCAATATCAAGTGTGACATTGTAAACCTGTGTTGTTACATCGCCTTCTGTCTGAATGAAGTCAACATTCCATGTTTCTGTGTTAACAGCAAGTTCATCAGGAATAAATGTTTCTGTCAGCAGGTACTTACCAAGAGCAATCTTGGATACTGTTGCCTTGCCTTCTGCGTTGAGGTTGAACTTTCCTACTGTATTACCAAGGATATCCTTGGCAACTTCACCCTTCTTTGTAAGAACTGTTCCATCATCAGGATTGATGATGTCTTCAGCAGCAGTCAGTGTGAATTCAATCTTGCTGAGTACATCAGCAGGAATAAGATCTGTATCTGCAGCTGTATCAACAATTGACTTGTTGATAACAAGTTCACCATAAGCTCTTGGGTCAGCAATTGTAACAGTGATGAAGTTGTTATCTTCTTCATCAGTTTCGGAAATATTAGCAAGTCTTACAACCTGTTCAATTGGTTCGGATGTGACAAAACCATCAGGTGTAGCAACTTCTTCAATTCTATACAAACCAGATTCAAGTTTGAGTGGAGTTGTTACTGTACCAGCAGATTCACCAACGGCATAGAATGTTCCAGATGGAAGATCATTGGAACCATTATCTGATGTTGTTCTGAATGTGTCATACACTACAGAACCAACCTTCATTGTTACATACTCGTTAACTTCTTCACCACGGACATCTTCAAGCTGGAAGATCTTGAATTCAGCAGAATTAAATGTGCTGAGTTCACCTGTATCAGCATCTCTCTTGACCATTCTGATGAAATAAGTCTGAGGAATATTGGAAGCCTGAAGCTGAAGCATTGTACCATCACCATTGATAGTTACATTGTACTTTTGATCAGTTACTGTGATTTCATCCTCACCGGAAGCAAGCTGTGCAACTGTGTAATTGCCATAAGCAAGAACCTTTTCTCCTGTTGTGGCATTGCCATCTGCATTTGTTCTGATGACTGCATATTCATGACCAGTCATAAGATCTGCGTTAGAACCGTCTTTGTTCAGTGTATCTGCTGTATCACTATCAACAAACAGATTTTCATAGAGCCAGTCGCGATTTGTAACTTCAGCAGTTGTTACACCATATTGATGAGCAATTGCTTCTGCTACAGAACCGTACTGTTCAACATATGTATCTCTGACTACTGCAAATACAGCACCTGATTCATTTTCAGTCCAGTTTGTTCCTTCAACGTCTGTGAAAACTTTGTGGAGATTGAGGCCACCAAGTACAACACGGTTATTGATTACGTTTGTCAGATCAATGATTGCTGTATCTTCAGAAATATCGAATGTGACGGACAAATTACCATCAGTTGTATAACCAACAGGTGGCTTAACTTCATTCAATGTGTAGTTACCATAAGGAAGAAGATCATTTACAGATTCGAAAATACCTTCAGCATTTGTGGAATTCGTATAAACAACATCACCCTTTTCGTATGTTTCACCATTGACTACTACAGGATGTTCATTGTTTGTAACGACCTCAAATGTCATTGCAAAATCTGTATCCCCCTGTGGACGGGTAGCTGTTTCTTTATCTTTCTTCTGAACTCTGAAACCGCCACGAATGACTTCATTTGTAATGTCATCAGTCAGATCAATAATGACTGCTTCTTCAGATACAGTAAATTCAACTGACTTGTTTCCTCTGTCTGTATATCCTACAGGTGCTTTTGTTTCATTCAAAATGTAATCACCATAAGGAAGAAGATCAGAAGCGGATTCATATACACCCTGTTCATTAGTTGTTCCTGTGAATACGACTTCGCCCTTTGCATATGTCTGTCCATTAACAACTACAGGATTTGTGCTGTTGTTGACAACTTCAAATTCCATTGAAAGGTTTGCTGATCCCTGTGCTTCAGCATCAAGATCAGTATCGTTTTTCTGAACCTTGAAACCACCACGAGTGACTTCATCAGAAATCTGACCAGTTGTCAGATCAACTAATGTTCCATTCTGTCTGATTTCAAATACTGTCTGAAGGCTGCCTTCATACTGGTAACCAGTAGGAGCTGCTTTTTCCTTCAATGTGTATGTACCATATGGGAGAAGGTTAGCTGGTGACTCATAATAGCCCTGATCATTTGTTGTACCGGACCATACAAGGTCGCCCTTGTGGTATGTGACACCATTTACTACTACTGGAGAATTGGAATTAGAATAAACTTCAAATTCAATTTTCAGATTCGCATTACCCTGTGGAGTTGTTCCAAGAACTGTATCGTTCTTCTGGAGTTTGAAACCACCACGAATAATATCATTCTTGAATACATGATCAATATTGATATTTGTATTTGTTTCAGTGATTTCAAACTGATATGTTGTGTTTGTCAGATTATATCCATTAGGAGCAGATGATTCCCTTAATGTATACTTACCAACAGGAAGGAATCCAGCTGGTGATGTCCAGTTACCGGAAGCATCAGTTGTGATTTTATAGTTAAAATCCTGTCCTGCTTCTGCTGAACCAAGAACAGTACCATCAGAATCTCTCATAACAGCATCAAAGTTGTTGTCGTTATGGAGAGTAAATGTAGCCTGAAGATTTGTAGCATCACCCTGCCACTGTGTATCTGTCTGGCTATCTGTCTTGTTCAAAGAGAAACCGCCACGAATGGAACGTTCTTCCTTGATCAGTTCAGCATTATCAATGGAAAGACCATTGGCTGTCTTGAATGCAACTTGACTGTTTTCATTCAATAATTTAAATAATGCAACGCCATCAATAAGTTCTGCTTCTTGAGTTTCATTATTTACTTTAAAGCTCAATGCACCTTCTTTAGTATAACCAACTGGAGCTTTCGTTTCTTCAATAGTGAGTGTTCCTAAATAAAGAACAGGAGTACCATTAGACGAATAATAAAAATCGTCTCCACCTACTTTATATTCATCAGAAAGGAGAGCTGCATAAACACTTCCTAATTTCTTTGTTCCGAGAACCCATGTCTTTGTCGGCTCTACACCAGCAAGTTCTTCGAGTGTATTGTACTCACCAGTGTAATACTTGACTGTAAATTCAGCACCTTCAAGAGAAGATGGATTATCAATAATCTCATTATCTTCAGAAAGTTTGCTGATCTGAATCATTAAAGGGTCATTGATTGGTTCATCCTGTGCAGTAAAGCTACCGCTACCATTCTGAACTGTAAACGAAATGACTGACTGATTCAGCTTATAAGAACCATTATTTGGCGCTTTTGTTTCCTTTGCATACAGAGTAGTTGCATTAGGAGTATCCAGTGTAAACTCTCCTGATGTACCTCTTCCATCAGCGCCAATTGTTACAGTTGTAAGTGCCTGTGTACATGCCTGATCTCTATAAATGGTGTATTCTGCACCTTCCATTGAATACAGACTGTTGCCATTAGTGACATCTGCTTTAGTAGATGTCTTGGTTACAGTAACTGTTGTTGGAATTTCCGGCTGATATGAAAGATGATAAATTCTCACATATCTTGAATCTTTTGCTCCTAAACCAGATTGTGTATACCAGTTGGATACAGGAATCTGATTTGTGACTCCCTGATACAAAGCACCGACCATGTTATTGTTATCCAGCATAATGGCAGCATGTACAGCGTTTGGTCCAGCAATTCCGTGTTCATTGTAGAAAATAGCAATATCGCCTCTTTGTGTTGGATATGCTGCAGGATTGAAGCCTTGAGCAAGATCAATATCACTATATTCAAATCCTACAGCTTGCAGAATGTTATGCCAGCCATTTGTGTTATGGAATCCGGGAGGATTTTCATAACCTGTCCATCCAATAGCCCAGAATGCTCTGCTGACTAATCCACAGCAATCATATAAACCAAATCCTGTGCCACCTGTTGCGTAAGGGGTTCCAATCTGTGTCATTGCAAAATCCGCCAAACCAGCAAACCCATGACTCTGGTACTGTCCCATTGAACATGCGGGTCCAAGTGGCATCACCTCATTTCGCATCACCGGATCAGTGAATGCAATTTCCACAATCTTACCCATACTGATATTAATAGTCTGAGATACTGTTTTTGTTGGTTCTGATACATAAGTTGTGATTTCATCTGCTTCAGCACCATAAATGTATTCACTGAAACGTTCTACATTGAAATCAGTGCCGGCTTCAACAGTAATTTCTACTGGTTCATTTTCATTACCCTGTACTGTAAAAACCTGCTGTTCACCTGACGCACCAGATGTAAGTTCTGTGGTTTCGCCATTCTGTGTCACAGTGATTTTACCTTCACCAAGACCATATACAATATGCATCTGTGAAGGATCATCTTTAACTGTATCTTCAGCTACAATTGGAATATTCATTCCAGATGTCATCATCATTGCCGAGAATACTACAGCTAAACCTTTTTTTAGATTTCTTTTCAGATTCATCTCTTAAATCAATCTCCTTTCCTTCCTCTTGTAATTTATCTATATATCTCACCACTAATCAGTAGTGTTATTTCTAAATTAAAAATGTATATCTTATTTGATATACATTTTTAGACTCTGAAGTTTGTTCCACAGTTATGACAATAATATATTCGTTTATTACCGCTAAACCATCCTTTAGACAAAAACACATGTCCTTTTCCTTGTGCTTTTTTCAAAAAGAACATCCATGAATCATAGAAAACGAATACTAAGGAACCAATGATCCATTTTTCACATTCAACGCCATTGTTGTTAATCCCCCTTTACTCTATTTAAAAAACAGGAACACTTTTCTGTATTCCTGTGTATAAGTTTTTATTTTCACTGCCATTCCCAATGGCCAACTTCATCATGATGAATTACCTGAGTTACTGCTTCATGGTATATCTGTTCAACATGTGTTACTGCATCATGATGAACAACTTGAGTTACTGCAGGAATAGTATCCGTGTGATAAGTTCCTGGCCCTCCATGAACTGTAAACGCATGCATTGCTACATCATTGATTTGATTACCACCAGTGAATTGTGCGCCACATGCATTACACGTCGTCACATCATATGAAGGAGTTATCACAATCGTTTCATCCCATGCCGGTGTATCTACCACTGTTACATTCTCCGTCCATGCCGGAGTAACAACTACTGTTTCATCCCATGCTGGTGAATCAACAACCCAAACCTTTGTCTTTCCCGCATTAGGATCAGTTGGCTTTGTATTAGTAGATTGATTACCGCTGGATGTTCCTCCTGTATTTGTTGATGGTTTTGAAGAAGATGTGTTACCGGAAGGTTTTGTACTAGTTGAAGTTCCAGTATTACTGTTTCCGGAATCCTTTGAAGAATCTTTGTTAGAAGATGATTCTTTATTGGAACTTGTTGAAGTAGAATCTTTGTTATCGCTTGTTTTCTTATCATCTTCCTTTTCTTCATTCTTTGATGAATCTTTATCACTAGACACTTCTTCAGCATTTTTAATTGGCACTTTTTCTGATACATCAATTTTACCATCATCGACTGCGTAGGTTGGATCCGATTCAGGTTCAGTATATCCACCATCTTTTGCCTCCGATAGATCAGTATTTACATAAACATTTTTACTGTCAGCGTAAATACCTTTACCTTCTTCGTCAGCAAAAACAATGACTGCGTATTTGTAGTCACTTTCTGCAACATAAGAGTTGTACCAATCCTCAAGTGCATCATTTGTAACATCTGCCTTATTGACCGTCAGGACAGAATACTTTCCGGTAACCTTGCCTTCCTTGTCCTTGATTTCAAACACTTCAGCAGAAGAATAGTCAAGCAAAACAACTTTCTCCATTTCTACAGTTTTTGTTTCTTTATCAAGTTCAATTTCAAAAGACAGAGTTCCATCAGAATAACTGAAGTTCATTGTCTCTGGTGAATCAGACTTGGAATCATTTGCTTTTGTATCGGCAGTAGCCTTGGCATTTGTTTTTTCACTATCGGATTCTTTTACCGAATTTTCATCATCAAAAGACTCAGAAGTCCATTCCCATGTATCTCCTGATTCTGGTGAAGAATAGGTACCATTCCAAATGGTTGTTTCATATTTGCTGTCAATTTGGAAAACTGTAATTGAATCATCATCAATTGTTGCTTTGTACCACTGATTGTCATCAGGTTCGATTTCTTTCCAATTTCCAGTAAGATCAATAGCCATTGGTGTTTCAGTTGGTTGAATGTTTGGATGTTCGGCTGCACATCCAGGGAGTGTAATCGACACTGCTGAAGCTACCACTACATTCAGAATTGTCGATACGAATTTTGTTTGCTCAAACAAAACACGTTTTTTCTTCATTTACCCTTACCTCGACTTTCTTCCACCTCCCTTCATTCTAACAGGTTAATCCGAAAGCCGTTGAAACGAAAAAACAGGAAAACAACTTGCTCATTTGTCCTCCTGTTTCGTTTCTCTTGTTTGTTTGCCATATCTGGCTGATATCATATTACCACGTTTTTCTGTCAAATCAATCATTTTAAAGGACATTTTTTGTTTTTTATGCGGTTTTCTTAATGTGGTTAGTATAATATCAGCTTTCTTCAATTCTTGATTGTTTTCGTTGTCTGATAATTTTGTAATACTGTTTTTGAGTTTTTTTGATTTTTTCAGATATTTCAATACTTTGCTTAACTTGTGCATCAGATATGTTATTTTTGAAATAATCAGAAATAATATTAGCCATTGTAGTTTTTTTCTGATTTAGAGTCTTTGTTAATTCATCATAACTTACTCCATTAACATAAACAGCAGTAATAATTGTGCGTAATTTGGTTGGGGCATTTTCAATAATCATTACATTCCATCTTATTTTTTGGAAATACAGCTGAATCAGTTGACCCAAAGTATCAATTTCATCAGTATAATCTAGCAAATCAAAATTACTAGATCCGTTGTGCTGACCACCGCTATTTGAAAGACTGGGGGAACGCAGATTTGCCTGGTCAATTTCCAGTTTCTGCTTTTTCAGCTTATAGCCGTAGATCTCCTTGTAATAGATTTCCGTATTCCGCAATTCATTTTTAACATATCTTGTTTTATCCATTTTTGCCCCTCAATACAAAATTAGTAAAACTTTGATTACTCTGTTTCTATGACACCATTTCGATTAATAAATCCACGAAGAAGCATGTTGGGATTAATTCCCTGATAAACTCCGTAAACCATATCTATTCCGTTAGTTTTTGCAAAATTGCTGATTTCTCTAAGATAGTTTTCTACAACTTCAAGAGAATCACATTCTTTTGTTATTTTCTCATAAGCCTCTTCCTCCGTTCTGCCATCCATGCTGATTGCGATAAGTTTGTACTTTTTCATAATACCCTCCTATGTACTAACTTTTCAAGTTTTTTAATTATTTTTAATGAGTTTTGCATTTTTAAGACAATTCAGTAAATGTATTATATTCTGGATTGAACATTAATTTAACCGAGGTTCCCCATGGAGCGTCCTTGTCCTTCAATATGGTTAAAGTCATCTGAATTTCATTTTCAGAATTTGAATACTCCTGACTCTTATACGGTTCAAGTCCCATAAGAACATCTGCGCTATATTCAATCAGTCCAGATTCTTTAAACGAACTCATATTTATTTTTTTTGCATATGAATTTCTGTTTAATGATGAAATAACTACGACTGGTACATGTAAATTTTTGGCTATGTTTTTCAATTGCTGAACCGCTTCATCAACATTCGCCTTATCATCATGTTTTTGATACATTGATGCGATCAATTGCAGATAATCGACAACCAATAATGGAGTTTTATCTGTTATTTCCTGCAATTCTAAAATTGCATCTCTCAGATCTTCTACAGATATACGTTCTGAAGATTCATAGAAGTTTATATTTTTTATTACATCTGAATAGTTATCCAGAACATAATCTCTCAATTCGGTTAATTCTGATAAATCCAGTTTATTGTATTTGATATCTGTAGCAGTACATGAGAACGATAATTTATTACCAGATATCTTTGTTTCTCTGGAAAGAATTTTTGATAACAGGTCATTTGGACTCTGTTCAAGACTAACAAACAATACAGGATTACCATTTCTTGCTGTTTCGACTGCAATCTGTAGTGCAAGTGTAGTTTTTCCTGTAGCAGCAACTCCACCCAGGACATACATTCTGTCCGTAAGTCCTCCGCCTAACAGCTCATCCAAACCATCAATGCCAGTCGGATAAAAATTGACAATCCTATCGTTTGATAACAGCGTACTAATTACATGTTCAGCATTTACGATATTGCTATCTTGTGAAATATACGTTTTATCAGTCATACTTACCTCCTTGTACTGATTATCAAAGTTGAAATTTCATAGCACATTACACCTTACATAGCGCAGTCGATTACTATGTTTTCAAATTTGCAGAGTCTTTCATAGTTGAGTTGATTTGGCCCTTGTTTTGTCTAGTTATGCAATATTGGCAATAAGTGGGAGATTTTAACTATGTAGCAAATATAGCAGAGAGGAAGGAAGCGCTAGCGGACTTCCTCTCTATTTATTAAGGTCTATTAAGGTATATATAAGTATATGTTAAATTTCGTTTTTATTCTTGCATGTTTGATTTTCGCCTTTAATATAGCTTTTTTCACCACTTGCCAAAAGTAGAAACACGTCAAAAGTAGAAACAGAGCTACCATAAGTAGAAACAGAACAGCCAAAAGTAGAAACAGAGCTACCATAAGTAGAAACAGAATTGCCATAAGTAGAAACAAAAACGTCAAAAGTAGAAACAGAATTGCCATAAGTAGAAACAGCGTTACCATAAGTAGAAACAGAAACTGCCATAAGTAGAAACAAAGCAGTAAGCTATTGAAATAATCTATTTTTGTGCGTAAATTTGCTCTTTTGTTCACTTTTTTAGCTTGCTTTTATACTTTTCCTATTATTACACTCAATTTCATGTTGCGTTTTTGTATCTATTTTTGCCACTTTATCCTATATCTTTAATGGTTTTTACCATAAGTAGAAACAGAAAGTGACATTTGTAGAAACATGATTATTCCTCAATTGAATAATCTTTTATTTCTTCCGATTCATCTTCAGCCTCATTAAACTCAACCGTTATCCCACCAAAGGATTGTTTTGCAATGTATTCACTAAATCCGGATATGTATTTTTTGGCAGTCCAATATGTCATAATTTTATGAATTGCCTCTATTTTACGGTTTCTTTTTCTTGATTCTGTTTTTTCAATATCCATTCCGGTTTTTTGGAAAATATATCTGTATGAGAGTGCAATACTTTTCCCTGCATTCTTGGCTTTGTTATAGTTTAACCATCTGGCTAAGAACTGTATTAATACAATATTTTCTTCCGTTCTCCATACTGGAGCTTCAAGCATTTCTCTATCAACAGTACAGATTTGATCTACCGAATTAGCATATGTAAGAAGGGGGAGTTCAGAAATAAATTTATAACCAGATACTTCTTTTCCTTTTAACTTTAACTGAACACCTTCGCAAGAAAGCATTGCAGCATCTGTTTTGAATGTAATATCTTTCGCAATGTTAAATCCATACATACGCAATTGATCAGACCAGTCGACGGAAACAAATGTCGCTCTCAATTTCATGATTGATTTTTTAATAGTATCCAATGTCTCTGGTTTGGGATTACCTTTACCACCCATCGCATGATATACCTGTTTGACAGTAAAGGCTTTATTGCCGGCTTTGTATATACTGCAAATTCCATTGAATACAGATCTATCATAAACAGTGAGTTTTCTATTAATGTTTACTGCTGAATTCTCTGATTCAGGAAGTACTACCACTTGTGTTGGAACAACGTAGCGTTCTTTTGCATTTATTGCTGATACAATAATGTCTGTTTTGTTTCTGAGATCTACTCCATCAAACATTTGCTCTACTGGTTTTGGAGTTGGCATTGTCAGCGCATTTGGCTTGATGTAGTTCATATTAGTTACTTTTGATTGTTCCAAATCTGATTGGGCAGCCATGTAGTTAAGAAGGAGTTTTTCAAGATCTGTTTTATATTCTTTATTCTGAATATCTTCCAACTTATCTGGAGTGTATCCGTATTTATTTTCTACAACATCAGATATTTTATCTTTTGTAACTTCCTCGTAGTTTTCACTAAGATCACTCAAAGCTTTTACGCATTTGAAAATGAGTTCCTGTTCTTTTGTGAATTCTGTATTTCTTTTCTTTTTGATCATTTTAATACCTCCTTAATGTATTGCTTGAGTTTTCTTGTTATTGTTTTTTCTGAACATTTGTGATCAATTGCAAGCTGTTCATTAGTTTTTTTATCTATGTATGATTCCTTTACCAAATCAACCGCGTCGTCACCATATTTCTCTTGTATGGTTGTTAAGAATTTCTCAGTTTCATCAATGTTTTTTTGATATATTCCCAGGGAAAATTGAGCAGTCGCCATTTCTCCCATAAAACATTCGAACATTTTTGTATCACTGTTATTCAGTTCATCTTGATATAACTGGTTATCTACTAAAGCAGGGTATTCTTCTAAGATTTGTTTCTTCTGATTACACGATATTTTATAAGTCTCGAATAGTTCAATTATGTTTTGCTCAGTTTCATTACGCTTTAATTTCATATTACTAAGTCCTTTCTTTAATAAAATGTTTGAATAATTGATTGCATTTTGTTGAAAAATGCGTTTTTTTTGTTTAATATCTATATGTAAACATCAGAAAGGGTGTCTAGGGTTTCTAGGAATTCTATGTACCTTCTGATGGTATCGTCAGGGTAGGGGTTGTATCTCCCGTCTTGATGTGATTAACCAATTGGCGTTGGTTAATCGAATTTATCTTAGTTGCTCTTGGCGGAGCAACGTTCTCACTGATTTCTTAAACCTTGGCGAGGGGCTAGAGAAATCTTTTTTTTGTATCTTTTTTTATTTTTTTGTGTGCATATATACAAAAAAACAGCACACGTCATGCAACATGTGCTGTGAATCCATGGTGGTCCCAGGCAGAATCGAACTGCCGACACCGGCATTTTCAGTGCCGTGCTCTACCGACTGAGCTACAGGACCAATGGTTGCGAGGGAAGGATTTGAACCAACGACCTCCGGGTTATGGGCCCGACGAGCTACCAGGCTGCTCTACCTCGCGATAAGTTTTGGGATTTTGCCAAACTGGTTTGTTGGATGGCGGAGGAACAGGGATTCGAACCCTGGCGCCGGTTTCCCGACCTACCGGTTTTCAAGACCGGACCCTTCAACCACTTGGGTATTCCTCCATAGGTTAGGTGGACCCTGAAGGACTCGAACCTTCGACCAATCGGTTATGAGCCGATAGCTCTGACCAACTGAGCTAAGGGTCCGAGGCAAACCAGATCTGGTAAATCCAGGTAGCGAGGGTGGGACTCGAACCCACGATCTTCCGGGTATGAACCGACCGCTCTAGCCAACTGAGCTACCTCGCCATAGACGTCGGGATGGCAGGATTTGAACCTGTGACCCCTTGATCCCAAATCAAGTGCACTACCAAGCTGTGCTACATCCCGAATGGCGCGCCGAGCAGGAGTCGAACCCGCAACCTTTTGATTCGTAGTCAAATGCTCTATCCAGTTGAGCTATCGGCGCAATCGTCGTGGCACTTCAATCAGTGCTTAGTTATAATACTAAAGGTGCAGGGTCTTTGCAAGTGTTTTTTTAAATTTTTTTCAAAAACTTTTTCCTTCACTTTACATGCAGCGAAATACCATTCCAGTTCTCCATCATGCCAAGTTGTCTGTGGTCTGCCATATCCGCATATAAAGGTGTAACAGAAACATAGCCATTACGTACGGCTGTAATATCCGCATCCAGTCTGTCACTCAGTCCTGCCGCAAGTCCTGGCTGGTTTGGACAATGCAGGATGAAGGAACCATCCTCACACGGAATGTGTTCTATCTTCTTGTGGTAAACCTTATACCCATCGAGTCTTGTCGCTCTTACGCCTTTAATCTCTTCCACAGGCACATTCACATTCAATACAAATGCATGCCTGTTTTCTTCTTTCATAAAATATGGAATCAGATTCAAAGCCACATGGGCAGATGTTTCAAAACTGTTATCTGTATAAGAACAATATGAAACAGCCATTGCTGGAACTCCCATCATCATGCCTTCCATCGCAGCCCCTACCGTTCCAGAATATACGCAATCGGAAGACAGATTCTCTCCTTTATTAATACCGGAAATGACAAGGTCCGGTTTATCTTTGAGCAGCGTCTCTATTCCATAATAAACACAATCTGCCGGTGTAGCATCCACCGCCCATGCTTTTACAGCACCTTCCACTTCTCTTTCCCACACCTTATTGTCAAGACGCCAATATGTCACACTGTGGCTGTAGGAGCTTCTTTCTCCTTCTGGTGCCACAACATATACTTCATGTTCTTCGCCAAGCACCTTTACCAGTGTCCTGAGACCAGGTGCATTTATGCCATCATCGTTAGAAACCAATATTCTCATCGTCGTAATCCTTTCTCTTGTGTCTATTCTAACATCCAAATGTTAGAATGATGTTATGCGTATACAAGTTAATCGAAAAATGGAAAACTTCTTTTCTGCCGCAAGAAGAAATATGATGGACAGTTCCATCAATGACTTTCTGGATCTTGAAGTACAGAAAGAAGATGAAGAATCAATGATCAGGAGGCTTGCTGAAAATGGTGCTTCTGAGTTTGCTGTCACACCGCATCCTTCCCTGTTTCTTTCGGTAGATGCCTGGAACAATTCCCCCTATCACAAAGCCATTCATCTTGAAGACATACAGGATGAACACTTTTCCTATGAGAAGATGCTTTTCTATGGAAACCGGCTCTTCAATGCGGATGTTGTGCAGAAGGATGAAAACAGGATGATGAAAGACTGGATGAAACTCAGGGCAATGGACCGTGACTTTGAGGCAATTGCCCTTTTCCAGGATGATGAAGACTGGATGATGGATGTACCTTCAGAAGCCATCACCAATGACCCTTATGCCGAAAAAGCACACGGCCATGTACTGACCATGGGACTTGGTATTGGTTACTTTCTGTTTATGGCATTGCGCAACCCTGCCGTAAAGTCCATCACCTGTATTGAACGCTCAAAAGAAGTCATTGCCATGTTTCAGAAATATATCCTTCCCCAGTTTCCTCATGATAAAGAAGTCCATATCATACAGGGAGATGCTTTTGATTACTGGCATGAGGACTATCTTTCGCAATTTGACTATGTCTATGTGGACATCTGGCAGTCTTCTGATGATGGTCTTGCCATCATCACCAGACTGCTGGAACAATATGAACCACCATTTGAAAACACAGACTTCTGGATAGAAGATTCCTGCCACAGCCTCATGTGGTCTCTTTCCTTTCTCTATTTTGACAGCCTCGCCCATCATACAAAAATGCATATTGCAAAAGATGCACACAGATACATGCGAAAAATCAGAAAGTATTATGGAGCTGTTGATGAAACGGTAACAGATGAAAAACGGCTGCAGTTTCTCATCTATGACACAAAGACCATACGGCAAATTCTCGCAACGAAGGTATAAAAAAAGATGGGGCCAGTGGGACTTGAACCCACACGATGTTTCCATCACCGGATTTTAAGTCCGATGCGTCTACCGGTTCCGCCATGACCCCAAAAATCAGCGTATTTATTTTACATGCAAAATGCATAATACGCAAGAAAAGAAAAACATCCATTACGGATGTTCATGGAGGTTCCTGCCGGAGTCGAACCGGCGCTCGCAGAGTTGCAGTCTGCTGCCTTACCACTTGGCTAAGGAACCATGTTTCGCTGTGCTTTGTTATATTACCAATTCTTTACGCAATTTGCAACACAAAAATGAGAAACATTCTGTTTGACCTTCGGTCAGTTTGTGCTATATTGTTTCCATGAAAGACTACATCACAAAAATCAGAGAATGGATACAGACCCATATCCCCTTAACAAAGCGGAAAAAGAAGCACTTTTCCACTGCCAGTGTCATTGCATTGACAACCGGTGGAATGTTGGTTGTCATTATGATCTGTTTCGTGCAATACAGACAATATGCCGGCATTCCACTCCATGTGCTGGATGATTCTTCCATAGCATTCAGTGGTTATAACGGTAATGGTACAGTGCAGGATGACTTTCACCCCGAACAGGCAATGCTCGACAAGCTTTCTCTAACCATCGAACAAAAAGACGCCTCTGGAGAAAGTACCATTTACCTTTCCCAGCTCAAAGACAGCATCGTCTGTGGGTTTAACAAAGACAGCGGCCTTTCCAATGACGAAGTCATCACCTACTCATGTACGATCGATAAAGAACTTGCCCGTAATGCCGGCTACCAGCTTGTCAATACACAAAAGAATTACAAAGTGGAAGGACTTGCGGAGCTCACCCCTGTTGACCCATTCTTGGATGTCGCTGCCACATGGACAATGCAGGATGGCATAGCGGATATGCATCTGACCATTCCGGATAATCTCCTCTCCCTTGGCATAACGTATACCTGGGAGGCAAAAGATGAAACAACCATCACCCTGACTGCTGCAGCAAACACAGCACAGCTGCAGGAAGCAGGTTATGTGCTTACCGCAACAACAAAAGACTATGTTGTCGGCACAAAACCGGTACTGATCGAAACGCTTGATGAACTGAGCGATACAGAGATTGATACCATTCTTGCTGAAGCAGAAACACTTCTTGTACAGGAACTGGAAACATGTGGTTATGCACTGGCGCATGATGAACAAACACTTGTCATCAGCGGTTATGAGGAAGGCAATATCCGGGAATCATATGATGGCTTCACCATTTCCTTCCCCCTCATTGCGGATAACCTTCCCTGGTATAGCAGGTTCAGTGATCTCACCGCAGAATTCACCGGTACCATCTACCGTGATTCTTCATCTGTTCTACATTTTGAAAGCAGGACAAAACACAGCTGTTCTGTGGATGGCTTCTTCTCTTTGACCATGGAAGAAACTGCCAATCCATAATCAAAAGGAGGCATTGCCTCCTTTGTTCTTTTCTCAGCCTACTTTGACCTTGTTCCAAAGATCCGCAAGCTTTTCTTTAAGGGATGGATTGTAATGGAATGCTTCATCCTTATCATAACCGGAACGCGGTACATAGGAAGAGATTTCATAATAATCGCCTTCTTCACCTGCCATGAATTCCGCCACTTCTGTATCTACGGATGTATAGCCGACATATGCAGAGTTCTCCATCTGTACATCTTCGCTGATAATGTAGTTGATGAAGGCATTGGCAAGACCCGGGCAGCTGGAGTTGGAAGGAATGACCATCGCATCAATCCAGATATTTGTGCCCTGTTCTGGTTCAATCCATGCCATATCCGGATTTTCGGAGAGAACATATGACGCGTCGCCAGAATACATGACCGCGATATCTTTGTCTCCATTGACCATGCCATCAATCACTTCATCAGTGACATAGGCAGGTTCCATTGTATCATTCATTTCTACAAGCCATTCATATGCCGCATTGATTTCTTCATCATTGTCGGTATTCATGGAATAGCCAAGCGCCTTGAAGGCAACCATGAAGCCATCGCGCTGTGAATCGTAGAAGTAAATCTTTCCCTTGTAATCGGTGTTATGCAAGATATTCCAACCTTCTTCTTTAATAAGAGCAGGATCAACAGTCTGTGTATTGTAGACAAGACCTACAGAACCCCAGAAATAAGGAACAGAATAGCTGAGGTCAGGATCAAATGTCTTCTGTGCTGTAACAACATTCGGATCAAGCAGGTCGATATTAGTCATCGCATCCTGATCAATCGGCTGCAACATATCTTCCTGCATGAGCTGTTCAATCATATAGTCACTTGGTACAAGCACATCATATGCACTGCCGCCAAGCAGCTTTGTATACATCATTTCATTGGAATCAAACAGATCGTAGTTGACACGGGCGTTATACATTGTTTCGAAGTTCGAAATCACATTTTCGCCAATGTACTCACTGGGAGAGAACACATTAATTACATCACAGCCAAATTCTTCATTGGCGTCCGCAACCTGTTCCACTGTATTACCAGCACCAGAACATGCCGCAAGGTTCAGTGCAAGAGCACTAAGCGATACCGTTTTCAAGATACTTTTCATTCTTCTTTCTCCTCCTGTCTTTAATCATCGGTATAACATTCACTAGAATGAGTACTGCTGTTACAACATAAACTATGATGGCACTCAGTGCATTGATGGTCGGATTGACACGTTTGACACTGGAATACACATAGATGGATATATTGGACACACCAGGTCCGGTTGTAAACATAGAGATGACAAAGTCATCAAATGACATCGAAAAAGCTACTAATGCCCCGGCAATGATGCCACCTTTGATCTGCGGAATGATGACCTTCGACATCGCCTGCCATGGCGTACAGCCAAGATCCAGTGCTGCTTCTGCCATATTTGGATCCAGTCTTCTCAGGCGTGGCATGATCGACAGGATGACATAGGGAATACAGAAGGCAATATGTGCCAATAACATGGTCATAAAACCAGTCTTGATGCCAAGAGAGGCAAAGAACAGCATGAAGCCGATCGCTGTGACAATTTCCGGATTCAGCATCGGCAGGTTGTTGACCTGTGTCACAAGCTCCCGCACAACCTTTCTGTTTTTTGACAGGGCAATAGCGGTAATCGTTCCAATAATGGTGGAAATGATTGTCGCAAGCACTGCACATAATACCGTATAGAAGATGGCTTCCATGATATTGCGGTTATTGAACATACTTTCATACCACCTCAGTGAAAAACCACTGAAGCGGCTGAGAGACTTTGTTGAGTTGAAACTGAAGAAGACAACATAGATGATTGGCAGATAGAAGAATGCCATGACCAGGGCAAAGAAAACTTTGGAAAATATCTTATTCTTCTTTTTCATCAGTCAGATACCTCCTTTGGTTCCTTGTCGAGCTTACGTGTCACATACATGGAGACCAGAATGATGATAGCCATGATCATACTGATGGCAGCACCAAAATTCCAGTCACCGGTGTTGACAAAGTAGTCCTCGATGAGATTACCAATCAATACATAGCTTCCTCCACCAAGCAGTTTGGGAATAAAGAAGGAAGATACCGCTGGCAGAAATACCAGGGTGATACCACTGACAACACCGCTTAAAGAAAGTGGCAATGTCACGCGCAGAAATGTTTCCCTGTCACTTGCGCCAAGGTCCTGGGCAGCCACAATGAGAGCCGGATCAATTTTGCCAAGGGCATTGTAAATCTGCAGGATCATGAATGGCAGGAAGTTATATACCATACCAATGTAGACAGATATTTCTGCCGGCACGGAGAAATTGGAAAGAATCCCCTTCCATGCATAGGTGCGTACAAGCATATTGATCCACATCGGCAATGTCACAAGCAATACGGCAATGCCTTGTGAATTTGGCTTGAGACGTGCCATGTAATATGCCGTTGGATAACCGATGGCAATACAGATAATGGTTGTCACAAAGGCCATTTTGAGAGAACGGAACAAAACACTTGGAAAAATGGAATCCGAGAAAAAACGGGCAAAGTTTTCCAGTGTGAACTTCAATGTCAGTACCGAGTTGCCCTTTGCTGTAAAAGCATAGAGCACAATCATCAGCATCGGTACAACGATCATAATTGACATCCAGATGATGTATGGAACGACTAGTTTATTGAACTGCTTCATTTTCTTAACCCATCTTCCTCATGACATGAATATCTTCCGGATTCCAATAAAGACCAATTCTTTGTCCAACCTCAAAGCGGTCAGTTGTCTCAATCTTGAGCTCACGACCCTGGGTGGAGAAAGTGATCGGATAATCCCCTTCTTTGATATCAGTTTCATCAAAGTCATATTTGACATCCCAGATCTCAACCCGGGAATTATCTTCTGTATCCCATGCATAGGCATCTGCCCAACGCACAAGATCTGTATCAAGAGCGACAGATTCTTTGATTTCATCCGCTGAGCGATAGAAATCAAATGCCTGAATCATTTCTTCATTGCTTGCGTCTTCCACAACACGTGGCTTGACAACATGAATCTGAATGGTGATTTCTGTTCCTTTGTCTGTACCAAATGTGCAGGCATAGGATCCAGTTTCATTCTTCAATTCATATTCCACTTTGGAAAGGGAAACATCTTCATTTTCATCATTCCACGCCTGGGCATTGGCACGGGCAATAATCTCACGGTCAGTTATGCCCTCAACATCTTCCAGGTCCATATAGAAACTTGATGCACTGATCTTTTCATGTGCTTCTTCATTGGTGACATCCTGTGCCTTTGTTACATGCATTGTAACGGTCTTGGATGTACCGGAACTTGTTTCTACGATGACTTCATAATGCACACCTTTGAACAATACAGACTTGATTTCACCATTCAAAAGACCTCTGTTGCGGGGAACGATATCGATATCTTCCGGACGGATGACAATATCGACATTCTCATTTTCACCAAATCCATAGTCCACACAGGCATAGTCAACATCATCAAAGGACACGAGGCGGTCTTTCTTCATGACACCATCGATGATATTAGAATCACCGATGAACTTTGCACAATATTCATTGATCGGCTCATTATAGACTTCTACCGGTGTACCAACCTGTTCGATTTCACCATCTTTCATGATGACAATCTTGTCGCTCATCGTCAGTGCCTCTTCCTGGTCATGGGTGACAAACACAAAGGTAATACCAACTTCCTTCTGGATATCCTTAAGTTCCATCTGCATTTCCTTACGCAGATTCTTATCCAGAGCAGAAAGTGATTCATCCAGCAGTAACACTTTTGGCTCATTGACAAGCGCTCGGGCAATGGCAACGCGCTGCTGCTGTCCACCGGAAAGCAATGTGACATCGCGATGTTCAAAACCTTCAAGACCGACAAGTGAGATCATACGGGATACTTTCTGTTCGATAATGTCTTTTGGCATCTTGCGGATATTGAGTCCAAAGGCGATGTTTTTATAGACATCAAGATGTGGGAAGAGCGCATAGTGCTGAAATACCGTATTGACATCCCTCTTATATGCTGGTACCCCTGCCTGATCTTCGCCATCGATGATGATATGTCCCTCACTTGGATCAAGAAAGCCACCGATCATGCGCAAAAGTGTAGTCTTGCCACAACCTGATGGACCAAGTAATGTCACGAATTCATTTTCATAAATGTCCAGGGAAATCCCCTTGAGAACAACCTGGTTACCAAATGTCTTGACAACATTTTTGATTTCAATCAGTTTTTTCATGTCCCCTCCCCTTTTGTCAGAACACCGGTGGTGTGCTGATCCACAATACAACAGCTTTCGTACGTGTGCGGTTTTCCAGATAATGCGTCGAGTTTCCATGCAAATAGAACGTATCGCCCTTTTTCGCCACAATTCCCTTACGATCGCCCTGCCGGATCAATACAACTCTGCCAGAAAGCACATAGCCCATTTCTTCTCCATCATGAGGATCGATCACCATCGACTTCTTCATCGGTTCAATTTCAAGCAATATCGGTTCCATGCTGTTTTTCTGGGCACTTGGCACAATCCAGTGAATCGTCATATCTTCCTGTTCATCCACAAAAGCATCTTCAGGTGTAAATACAACCTTTTCATTACCTTCTTCCATAAAGAAATGGGCAAGATCCGTCCCGAGTGCTTCACAGATATCATCCAGTGTTGTCAGCGATGGCGATGTGAGATTTCTCTCTAGTTGTGAAAGGAATCCTTTCGTCAGTTCTGTTCTGCTGGCAAGTTCCTGCAGTGTCAGTTCATTTTTGATTCTGAGCTGGCGGATACGATTGCCGATATCGATCATACCCTCACCTCCCTGTTTACTTTAGCTAAACATATGATCACGTACGATGTAACCAGAAACATTATACAGATTCGTGCGCATAATGCAATACAATTTGTTTAGAAATTCTAAACTTTACAGAGTGCAAAAAAAGGAATCCCTCTATAAAGGCGACAATCACCTCCATGAAGGATTCCTTCCCAAAACTATTTTGCTTTGTTGACGAGTTCCTGTACCTGTGGTTTTGGCATAAAACCAACAGATGCACCAGCCTGTTCACCATTTTTGAATACAAGCATCGTCGGAATGGACATAATGCCATATCTGCCGGCAATATCCGGGTTGTTGTCCACATTGACCTTGATGAACTTCACATCAGGATTCTCACCTGCAAGTTCCTCCACGACCGGACCAAGCATTTTGCATGGCCCGCACCAATCCGCATAGAAATCCACGAACACCGACTTGTTTCCGGCAAGAACTGCATCATATTCAGCAGCATTTTTGATAATATCCATGAGTTATACCTCCTCTTGTCACCTGTAGTATGACAGAAAAGAGACCATCTGACTATTGATTTGCTCAGTGGATTCTTGAAGCTGCTGCTTCATCGAGAATGACATAAACATTGTCATGGTTCTGCAGAATACTAGCCGGGCAGTCTGTGGAAACCGGGCCCTTGATCATGCCATATACAGCATCTGCTTTGTTAGCACCTGTCGCAATGAGAAGGATTGTCTTAGCGCGCATGATGCTGGCAAGACCCTGGGTGATTGCTTTTGTAGGAACTTTGGAAGGATCATCATCAAAGAAGCGGGCATTGTCTTTGATCGTCTGCTCTGCAAGATCTGTAATATGTGTTTCAGAATCAAATGGTGTACCCGGTTCATTGAAAGCGATATGACCATCAGAGCCGATACCGAGAACCTGCAGATCTACAGTATGTTTCTTCAATTCATCTTCATATGCTTTTGCAGCTCCTTCCGGATCTTCTGTATCACCGAGTGGAATATGTACATTTTCTTCCGGGATATCGATACTATTGAACAGATTTTCATGCATAAATGTGTAATAACTCTGTTCATGATCCTTTGGAAGACCAACGTATTCATCCAGATTGAATGTAATGATGCCCTTATAGGAAGTACCTCTGCTGTTATGGTCCGCAATCATCTTCTTGTAAAGACCAACCGGTGTACTTCCTGTAGCCAGTCCCAGTACCGGATTACCCTTATCGAGGGTTTCCTTCATAACTTTGAAAGCTTCACTGCTCACTTCATCATAATCTTTGCATACTACAATATTAAACATACAAACCTCCCTTAAAATACTGTAATTGTATACGATGCTTCAAATGTATCATGCGGATCCAGAAACTGTGTCCCTTCACGTTTTTCAAATGGCACTTCCACCTTTTCAAAATCCGCATGGGAATACCATGGTTCAATGCAGACAAATGGAGCATTTGGACTCCAGAATGCAAGCCAGCGGTAACCATCGAAACCAACCTTTACACCATGTGTGCCATCGGTCAAAGAGGCACTGGTACTTCGTGGTTCAGTGATGATTACCGTATCCGCAAGTGCGTCTTTGTTCAGTGGCAGCTTTGTTTCATGGTTGAGCGTTGTTGTCTTCCATGTAAATGTTTCCGGGCTGCCAAGTTCAATATAACAGTCTTCAAACCTGCCCGCAGGATTGATCGGACAGTTAAAAGCAGGATGCAGACCAAAGTTGAAAGGCATCACTTCGTCATTTTCATTTGTGATGGCATAATGGATGGATAGCGTTGCCCCCTCCAGCGTATAGGTGATGCGCAATGTAAAAGCATACGGATACTGCTCAAGGGTTTCTTTGGAATCTCTGAGCTCCATGACAATTTCCTTTTCATCGTGTTTTATGCATGTGAAATCGCTGTTGCGGGTAAACCCATGATTACCTGTATGGTATTCCTTTCCCTTGATGTGCAGAACCTTGTCCCATGTGCTTCCCACCATTGGGAACAGGGTAGGATTTCTCCCCTTCCAGAAAGCTGGATCACCCTGCCACATGTACTCAAACCCGGTCTCTTTGCTCTTGAAACTGTGAATTTCAGAAGCGTGTTCATCAACTGTGACACTCGCCTTGTCACTCGCTAATGTAAATGATGACATGATATTCCTCCTGTGTTTACTCTCTATATGTGATTATACACGTTTCCCCATAAAAAAACCTCACAAAGAGGCAAACCGCTGAAAGTTTGTCACCGAGTGAGATTTTTACTTTACCAGCCTGTCCCAAAGACCGATTCCGGCTTGACTTTACATGGGGCAGAAGCACCATTTTCACAAATTCTTTCTGAATATGTATTCCATCCTGTATTCATCGCCATATCACCATTCCAGGATTGTGCATAGTAGGCGAAATTATCGGAACTGCCAAGATAATAGACACAGATATGACAATGTGGTCCGGTGGAATTGCCAGAAGATCCGACTTTGGCAAGATAGTCACCTGCGCTGACAAGATCGCCGGTCTTCACTCCGAATGTTCCTGTCATCAGATGATAATACTTGACACCATATGTACTGCCATTCACATTGACAAGAAGCAGAATTTCATTCCCACCACCGACAACCGGACAATAATCGCCAAGGTGCCCATAACCGCACCCTGCATCATTAGCATTAAGAACAACACCATTTGCTGCAGCTACAGCATAACTTTCGCCATAAACTACACCATAACCAAAGTCTTCACCATAATGTCTGCCACCACTTGCATAATTCCATGTGCCAGCCCCCGGTGTCATCTTGACACCCGGTACAGGATATGTCCAGCCAGGAGAAGCGGTGATTGTACCAAGGGCATCATTGATGTCCTCCATGATGCTCTGGATTTCAGAAATGTTATCCACAAGAGATGCCCGTTGTGCCACAAGTTCAGCTTCCTGTTTCTTGTATTCTTCCTGGATCATCTGAGCCTCATATTGTTTTGCGAGCACTTCTTCCTGTTTCGTCTTGAGCTCTGCCTGGCTTGCGGAAAGTTCATCCTTTGCCTTGTTGAGTTCAAGGATCAGCTGATTCAGCCGCTTAAGGTTGTTTTCACTATATTCCGTAATATCTGAAAGACCATTAGCAATCCGAAGAAAATCCGTCAGAGTCCTCGCCCCCATGAGAATATCAAAATACCGGGAAAGGCGCATTGTTGGCTGAGAGTTCTCTACCTGCTGGCCAACACGTTCCCTGAGCACTTCTACTTCATTTTCCTTTTCCGCAATTTCCTTTTCTTTTTCATCAATCTGTTTCTGCAATTCCTCAATCTGCGTATTGAGGTCATCTATCTCATCCTGATATTGTTCAATCAATGCTGCATATTCTTCGATATTGGCAGAAACCTGCTCACGTTCACTATCAATACCGGAAATCGTCGATTCAAGAGAATCTGATTGCGAAGTCATATAATCCAGAAATCCCTGGCAGGCATCTTTGTTATCAGACGCATTATCGCCCGTACAAAGTTCTGTCCAATAGGCTGTATCTGAATAATCTTCATCTGCATATGCTGCAGGCACCTGTGTTATGCTAACGCAAAGTGCAAGTATCAGTGCTATCTTTTTCTGTTTTTTCATGGCACCTCCGTATGTCATTTAGTATATCAGAAACTAAGATTTTCCTCTTTCATCAACCGCCTTGCTTTTTCAATTGCCTCATCTGGCCAAAGGGACATCTTATCCCCTTTGACAAGAAATGCCTTTTGAGAAATAGCAGCCAATGGCGAATCGCTCAAAGAATCACTATAGAATTCATCAATGCTTTTCACGGTGAAATGTTCATGAAAGCGACGTACCTTCTCGGTTCCATGGCAATTGATGCCAGTGTACTTCCCACTATGCATGTCCACCTTTGAAGCCATCACATAACGGATGCCAAGTGCTTTACAAAAACGGCTGATCATAAACTCTGGTGAAGCAGAAATGACAACATCATCTTCCCGTTGTTGCCCAGCATACCATGTTTTGATCTGGTCGAGATGACTTTTGATAAATGTATCTGCTGCTATATCCATATCTTTTACATAGACAAACATGTGGTAGAGGTTTTCCTTGAAGGTGAGTTTTGGCACTACATGCAATCCATATAACACACCAAAGAAAAGCGTCCTCGGTAAAGAAATCAATGTAATCGGACGATGACCATAAAGCCATAAAACAAACTGGAAGGTGGAATCACCCCGATAAATCGTATTGTCAAAATCGTAAACGTTCATTCCTGTACCTCTCTTGTCCTGATTGAATCGGTAAATAACCCCTGGGAAAGCCCTGCAAAGGAACCGGCATTTCCAACAAGCACGGCAACAATCAGAAAAATTTCCAGAACCCACTGCCCAATAACCTGCCATTCAAACATGCGGTAGACCATGATCAATAACAAAATATCGGTAAATGGATTAAAGAAGATTTCAAAAGCAGATGCGTAGGCAGCTACACCGGTATAGCGCGCTACAAGCCCCATACTAAGCGGATTGACAAACAATGCCAGCATCAGGATATACATATAGCGGATCTCCTGCTTTCCTTCTGTGTCCGCCCGCAACAACAGGATAATCATACCTGTCCACCGGAAGAGATTAAGCACATAGGTAGTCCATCTTCCATCAAGGAAGAAGTAGCCCTTTGTCGGTTCACTTTCAAGAAAATAACGATAGACAGAAAGTGGTACGAGCAAATTTCGGAAGAAGACAAAAGCGATCAATGTCAGCACCACCAGAAAAACAGGTACACCTATTGCAAAAATCTTTACCCCATGTACATAGAGCCAGTCCTCTGTACGCAAAACAATCCTGCGGAATGGACGATGGCGGAACCCATAGAGAAATAATGAATATCCAACAATCATCAAAGCACCCATCACGGATGTTTCCATCAACATCTGCACCGCTTTGTAATAAAACGGTACAGAGAAAAGTAAGGAAAGATCAAAAATGGTATGCGAACGTTTCCTGGAAATCAGCCAGACACCAAGACAATAGAAGATCACAAAGGCAATCATATCAAAGCCATCCGAGAAAAACAGACCAGCCCCACTTGTCAGCATCACAAGGCCAGCCATCGTTTCCTGATTCTCTTCGACATACCAATAGATGAGCCATAGTACAATAGCGATGACAAGAATTCGCCATGTTGCAGGCATATATGCCTCAAAAATCATCCAGTCCATAAAACTGCTGTAGAAGAGCACATAAGCCGCAAGGGTAAAAACAAACCAGGGATTCTTCAAACGGAAGGACCTGATGACATTCATGGAAAATGTCGCAAGCAATGCATGAAACAAACAAGCGGATACCATGGAAAGAAATACCGGATCTGCATATTGTAATAACCATGCGGTTGTCGCGGCATATCCCTGCATCATTGTGCCTGCTGCAGAAACACCGTTCTCCGCTATAGCAAGGGCTTCTTCAAATACAGCCGGCTGTTGCCTGCCAGACAAAAGCACAATTGCAAATACAATGGAAGAAAGCAGCAGATATAACGAATCTTTTTGCAATATGCTTTGAATAATACCCCGATGTTCGTAAACAACTGCAAATAGTCCAAAGCAAAGTATACCTATAAGAATCCACATTGCCGAATGCATCGGCAACCGAAAGAGAAATACCGGAAGAAAACATGCTTCTGCACATGCAAAAAGGCTCATCGCACCAACTGGTGCTTCATAGCCCCTTCCTTCCAGTTTCAATAATCTTTTTACAAACAAGCCAGTTCCCTCAAAAAAAATCATCAGAATGAGCGTTATGGCAATCATTTTCAATCCAATCAACATATCGATTCCCTGCATTCATTTATTTTACCTTGATTTGTCAAACCCGCAACTGACAATTTCCATCAAAGACAAACAGACAGACTATTTTCTGAATGTCACTTCCCCTCAAAAAGCATATTTTGAAGCTAATCTTGTTTTGAAACAAAAAACGCGATCGTATGATCACGCTTTTAGTCAGGCATTTGTTTGATGAATACCATATTATGCTCCGCTTAATTTACACCGCCTTCACATGACGATAATCTTCTCCTCCACGGGCAAGATTAATTCCTTCAATTTCCGGGTTGATCATCAATACGCCACCATCCTGATAAACCGGCACAATAGCATAATCCTCTGCCACAAGTATTTTTTCTGCTTCGATGTAATTTTCCCATCTTTTTTGCGCATCTGCTGCATCTTCGCCAGACCCGGCAGATTTGACAAGGGCATCATAGGAAGAACTGCTATACTTTCCATAGTTGCCAATCTGGCTGTCCGATACGAAAAGGTCCATAAAAGTCTGCGCATCCATGTAATCCGGTCCCCATCTTGTAAGAACCACCTCAAATTCCTGGTCATCCATCATTTCAATACGGGTTTTCTTAGGTTTGGAATTCAGTGTGACAGTGAGACCTGGACAACTGTTCTGCAACTGGGATTGCAGGTTTTCAGCAACCGCCTTGGAAGCTTCAGAATCTTCAAACAACAATTCAAATGTTACATCGTTACCAATTTCTTCTACTGCCTTTGCATAATAATCTGAAGCAAGATCCGGATCATAGACAGAAATAACTCCTGCCTCTTCACGGAAATCCACTCCTTCAGGGCTTGTTGCAAAGTTCTTTGGAATAAAACCTTCTGCAGCTGTAGAACCATTCTTCAGCACATCGTTGACAATTGTTTCCCGATCGATAGCATAAGCAATAGCAGCACGCAGATTCTTATTTTCGAATGGTGTCTTTGCAAAATTGATTTGAAGATACCACATACTGTTCGTCATCTTGTTGGTAAAACCAGGTTCTCCTTTATACTGGTCAACCTGCTCTGACTGTAATCTTACAACATCGATATCCCCCTGCTGCCAGGCAAGCATAGCTGACTGAGTATCCTGAATGAACTTGAAGACAACCGTATCTGCCGCATCTTCATCTAAATCAAAATAGTCTTCCCGTCTGGTAAATGTATATTCATTTCCCTGCTGCCAGTCCGTCATTGCATAACGACCAGAGAAAAGCATATCCTCTGGGGATTGCGCATAGGTTTCTACATGCGTCTCATAGAAATTGCGGTTCAATGCATAGAGTGATGGAAAATCCAGAAGTGTTAACATGAAGCTGCATGGCATCTCGAGTTCCACTTCCAGTGTCTTCTCATCCACTTCCCGGAGTCCAAGTTCTTCCACAGGCAATTCGCCATCAATGACCTGCGATGCATTTCTGACATGCATTGTTTCAAGAATAAACGCATATTCTGAAGCAGTATCCGGATTGGCAAGCCTTTGCCATGCAAAGACAAAGTCATCGGCAGTGACAGGTGTTCCATCAGACCATGTTGCTTCTTCATTGATGAAGAATGTATATAACAATCCATCATCACTGATCGTCCAGCTTTCCGCAAGTTCCGGATGATATTCACCATCAGTCCCCAGTGCAGTAAGACCTGCAAGACACATTCTCTGCATGATAAATGAATTGCTGTCCGTGGCGATGCTATGGTCCATAGTATTGAGATCCGCATCAAACTGCACAACAACCTGCAGTCCGTCACTCTCTGCTGAGCCAGATGTCCCGGACGATGGGGCGCCACATCCAGCTAGTACTGCTGCACATAGTGAAAAGCACAAGATTTTCTTCCATTTCATAACAACTTCTCCTTTCCGGTTATACAGATATACTACCCTTGGAGCACAAATTTACAACAAGCGTTTTCATCAAACTGCAAATTAATTTCATATTTACGAAACTTTTGACAATACATTTTCAGAAAGTGTTTTCATATATAAGTAAAAAGAACTGCAGGCCATCCCTGCAGTCCATATTCTTTATTAATACTGTGGCATCGGAGCCGGAGCAGCTTCCTTGGCAGGAAGTTCAGCAACTGCAGCCTCTGTTGTAATGAACAGACCAGAAATGCTTGCAGCATTGAGCAATGCGGTTCTTGTTACCTTGGTTGGATCGATGATACCAGTCTTGAACATATCAACCCATTCACCAGTCTTGGCATTAAAACCAATTGTTTCTTCCTGCGCCATCTGCTTGTCGAAGATTTCATTGCCATCATAGCCTGCATTTTCAGCAATCTGCATGATTGGCATCTTGAGGGCATCGAGCACAACATTGATACCTCTCTGTACATCGACTACATCGTCCTTGCATGTGTCCTTGACAGCCTTGTAAGCATTGACAAGAGCAAGACCACCACCTGTGACAACGCCTTCAGCTACAGCAGCCTTTGTTGCATTGAGGGCGTCCTCAATACGGAGCTTCTTATCCTTGAGCTCTGTTTCTGTTGTTGCGCCAACCTTGATGAGGGCAACACCATTTGTGAGCTTGCCAAGTCTTTCCTGCAGCTTCTTCTTGTCATAGTCACTTGTTGTATTTTCAATAGCAGCCTTGATCTCGCTGACACGTGCTTCAACAGCTGCCTTGTCACCTGCACCGTCGATGATCGTTGTCTTATCCTTGGAAACAACAACCTTCTTTGCAGAACCGAGGTCTTCCAGCTTCATATCCGCAAGGTTCATGGAAAGATCCTTTGCATAGAATGTTGCGCCTGTCATAGCAGCGATATCACCAAGCTGGTTCTTTGCATTGTCACCAAAACCAGGAGCCTTTGTAGCAACAACGTTGAATGTACCTCTCAGCTTGTTGAGAATGAGTGTGCTCATGACTTCATTATCGAAATCATCCGCAATGATGAGCAGGGCACGGTTGGACTTCACAACACCTTCCAATACCGGCAGGATGTCCTGAATAGTGTTGACCTTTTCATCAGTTACAAGAATCAGCGGGTTATCGAGTTCAACTTCCATCTTGTCACGGTCTGTTACCATATATGGGGAAACATAACCCTTGTCATACTGCATACCTTCTGTCATTTCAAGGCTTGTTTCGAAGGACTTGGACTCATCAACATTGATGACACCATCCTTGCCTACCTTTTCCATAGCCTCAGCGATGATGGAACCAATTTCCTCATTGCCACTGGAAACAGTTGCGATGTTCTTGACATCATCATTTGTTTCTACCTGATGGCTCTTTGCAAGAAGCTGTTCTGCCACAACCTTTGCGGCTTTTTCCATACCTTCTCTCATGAGAACAGGATTAGCACCCTTATCAACTGCTTTGAGACCATTTGTGATCATTGCCTGGGTCAGGATGGTTGCTGTAGTTGTACCATCACCTGCAACATCGTTTGTGTTGTTGGCAGCTTCATAGACAAGCTTTGCGCCCATGTTTTCATACTTGTCTTCCAGTTCAATTTCCTTGGCGATAGTTACACCATCGTTGGTGATCACCGGGGAACCATAGCTCTTTTCAAGAACTACATTTCTGCCCTTAGGACCAAGTGTTACCTTGACTGCATCAGCCAGTTTATTGACGCCATCGAGCATGAGCTGTCTTGCGTCTTTACCATATTTAATTTCCTTAGCCATTATTCATTGCCTCCGTTTCTTCTTATTCAATGACAGCGAGAATATCTTCTGCCTTGATCAGAAGATAATCCTTTTTGTCTTCTTTGATTTCTGTTCCGGAATACTTCTTATAGATGACGCGGTCGCCAGCATTGACTTCAATCTCAACCAGCTTTCCATCTTCCATCTTGCCAGGTCCCTTTGCCACAACAACACCGTGGCTTGGTTCATCCTTGGCTTCCTTTGTTGTCAGAATAATACCGCTTTCTGTCTTTTCTTCTTCTTTTACCTTTTCGAGTAATACATAATCATGCAATGGTTTAATCATACAATTGCCTCCTGTCTAACACCTTAGCACTCACGATGTATGATTGCTAACACTTGTTATTATATGCAGTCTTGTCACTCTGTCAATATGAGTGCTAAAACTTTTTTCTGCTTTGCCCTTGCAAAAAGCAGGTAACATGTGTCACCTGCTTGCATTCACACCCACTTCCCATAACCTGCCCATGGCTAGTGCCATGATCAGAAATTGCGATTTTGTCGCATCCAGTACATCAATACCGATCAATGAACTGATCTTGTGCAATCTGTACTTGGCTGTATTGCGATGCAGGTACAGCCTCCTGGCAGTCCCCGCAAGATCCATACCTTCATCCAGAAAATATACACTGAGAACTTTGATCGGTTCCCCAAGTGGATAACGGTGTTCCAGGTTGCCAAGAAGATATTTGCATTCATCATAAAACTTTCCGCTTTCATACAATTCTCTGATAGAAGTAACAAAGCACACATGCTGGTAGGAATAAAAATCTCTTGTCGGGAAAATTGTACGCAGATCCTGCAGAGAACTGACAATGGAGCGATACATACTGCAGAATTGTTCCATCCACATCATATTAAAGCTGTGCACAATGAAAACATTCATACCATTTTTCTTCATATAGGAAAGAAAATCATCAATTCTTTCATGGATTTCTTCCATCGTATCAGCAGGCAGTGGATACACAATTACATTAATGTCCCGGCAGATGATTTCTACCATGCCTTCCGCATCCTTGAAATATGACCTGATGACATCTATATCTGGCATCTCGTTATGATTGGCATGAATCAGCCAGCTGTCATATAACTCCGCGTCTTCAACAAGTTCTTCCCGGGCTTCCATTACTGTTTCAAAAAAAACATTTTCTCTTTGTTCAGCAAATCTCTCACTGAGCATCCGGCGGACTTCCGTATGATCACGGTTTCTCTTTTTCTTTCTCTTTAATTCTGTATTGCGCATAATATTTGTACACCACTTCACAACTCTTCAATAATCATATCAAATTCATGACAATTCACAATAAATGCGCACTAAAACTTTGTGCCAGATCACTCACCCTGCACCTTCATATAGCTTCCCTTATCCTGCATGGCGTATAATAAACCCATGATGAAAAAAGCTGGATTATACATATTTCAAAACGAAGAACTTCCGCTGCTATTACTGCTATCTGTCCTGATTCTCATTGCTTTAAAGCTGCTTTACCCATATCTTCCCGGTCACAAAGAAGATAAGAAACAACCTGTTTCTTCCCTCCCTTTCATAAGACCATCCCGCAAAGTCCACTATACAAAAAAGGACTGGCTTGTGGTTATCACAGCCTCCCTTCTCTATGGGATTGTCTCTTTGACCAGACTTGGCTCAACAGTTTTCCCGACCACCACATGGCAGCCACAAAGCAATCAGCCACAGCAGTCTTTCATCCTGCAGCTCGATGAAGAAACAACATTCAAACAGATCAATGTCATCTATGGGGAAGGTGATAACAATGCCAACCCGGACACATATCAGCTTGGTACAGACGGCATGCGTATCGATGGCTCAAATGATCTTTCCACATGGAATGAAATTACGGTATTGGAAAAAGGCAGTATTTATGAATACCAGATCATTGAAGGAGAATGGAACTACAACTATATCCGTATCACTGCCGCAAACAAAAACCAGACACTCACTGAGATTACATTCTTCAATGAAGGAGACGAACCTCTTGCCATCTCCGTCTATGAAGACATCAACAGTAACACCACCTATCCTTCCACACTTGTCATTGATGAACAGGATAAAGTCGTCCGTCATCCGACATATTATGATGAAGCTTATTTCGATGAAGTCTACCATCCACGCAATGCTTGGGAAATTGCGAATGGTCAGCATATGTACGCTTCTGTACATCCATTACTTGGCACAAATATCATTGCGCTGTTCATTTACCTGTTTGGCATGAGCCCATTTGTCTACCGGCTTCCAGGGGCACTGTTTGGCATTATGATCATCCCGATGCTCTATGCCATTCTCAAATGGATGTTTAGAG
>CASEPS010000003.1 GCA_949289855.1 uncultured Erysipelotrichaceae bacterium | reverse complement strand
GAAGGACTATGCATACTAAGCGTATCCAACTAACAGCACAAACAAAACGTAGGGATGGAATAGCCCGAACGAATACGCCTGTGGACATTGTGTAAGACATTGCGTTGTGAGAAATCGCAGCCAGTGCAGTAGTGGTTGAAGCAGGAAGCTCCGACTTCTATAAGTCGGAGTAGTTCACGAAATCTGAGGATATGTGAAAACATATCCTTTTTTGAAACAGGGTACTGATACAATAAGAGACAGAGGTAAATGATTATGGAAATGGAACAGATTGTACAATTACCAACACCGGAAGAATTGAAGAAAGCATATCCGTTAAGTGAGACAGTTAAAGCCATCAAGGCAGAGCGTGATGCAGAAATCCGCAATGTATTTGAAGGGAAAGATGACAGGTTTCTGCTCATCATCGGGCCGTGTTCTGCTGACAGGGAAGATGCGGTATTGGAATATATGGAAAAACTGGCTGTGGTCAATGAGAAAGTCAAAAACAAACTGCTCATCATTCCCCGTGTCTATACAAACAAACCACGTACCAAAGGGCTTGGTTATAAGGGTATGCTGCACCAGCCGGACCCACATAAGCAGGAAGACCTGTATGCGGGTATTGTTGCCATCCGCCACCTGCACCATGAAGTGGTCGAAAAAACAGGTTTTACATGTGCTGAGGAAATGCTCTATCCGGAAAACCATGCCTATTTGTCAGATCTATTAGCCTATGTTGCGGTTGGAGCGCGATCTGTCGAAGACCAGCACCACCGCATGACGGCTTCTGGCATCGGTATTCCGGTAGGTATGAAAAATCCTACATCGGGTGATCTTTCAGTCATGATGAATGCGGTGCTGGCAGCCCAGAACCCACAACGTTTCATCTATCGTGGCTGGGACTGTAAAACACCTGGAAATGCATATGCACATGTTATATTGCGCGGCTATCAGGACAAGTTTGGCAATAACCTGCCAAATTATCACTATGAAGACCTGATGAAGGTGAAAGAACTGTACGACAAGACAAAGCTGAACAATCCGGCAATCATTGTGGACTGCAGTCATGCCAATGCCAACAAACAATATATGGAACAGATCCGCATTGCCCATGATGTCATGCATTCAAGAACCATCAGTCCAACGTTGAAAACGATTGTCAAAGGACTGATGATTGAAAGCTATCTGGAAGATGGCAGTCAGCCATCCATCGGTGATGCCTATGGTGTTTCCATTACCGACCCGTGTCTTGGCTTTGCAAAAAGTGAACAGCTCATCTATGAGATTGCTGAAAAGGTATAAACATACATAACATCGTGTTAACAAGTTGTTCACATAAAATAGACAACAACCGGCCTTTTGCTTATAATACTTTTGGTTTATGAAAAGTCATATAGTACGCTGATATGGAGCGCGTGTTTCTACCCGGTCGCCGTAAATGACCGGACTATGGCGATAGATTGTTGTTTTCAGGACCACAATGCTATCGTTGTGGTCTTTTCATATATGAAGAGGAGGACTTATGAAGAAGACGATACCGTATTTCTTTCTTTTGCCCGGAATCGTATTACTGCTGTTTTTCCTGTTTTTGCCGTTACTTTCTGTATTATTGCCAACCGTATTTCCATCCGGTTTTTCTCTGGATGCTTACATTTCCTTTTTCACTGATGAATATTATCAGGAAATTCTCATCCGTACGATTCGCATCGCTCTGACGACAGCCATCATCTGCATATTGCTTGGTGTGCCGACAGCATATTTCATCTCCAGATGCCCGAATAAATGGAAGGGTATATTGATTGCCATTTCCATCTTTCCATTATTAACCAATTCTGTTGTTCGTGCCTTTGCATGGATTAACATCCTTGGCAAAAATGGTATCATCAACCAGATTCTTGTGGGCATTGGCATTATCGATGAACCGCTCAGTATGCTCTATACAGAGTTCTCGGTACTGATTGGTACGATTTATCTGTTTCTGCCAACAATGATCATGACTCTGGTTGGTGTCATGGACCAGATTGATAACGATATGATGGAAGCTGCAGAAAGCCTTGGCGCAAGCCGCCTCAAAGCATTCTTCCGCATTGTGTTGCCGATGAGTATTCCCGGTATTCTCACCGGTGCCGTACTTGTCTTTACCGGTGCATTAACAGCATATACAACACCACAGTTGCTCGGTGGTAACAGTTCTCTTGTCCTTGCGACATTGATTTACCAGAGAGCGATGACTCTGAATGACTGGACAGGTGCTGGTGTGATTGCGGCGGTGATGATTGTCATTACCCTGATTGTTATGAAAGTGCTCAATTTCATCGCTGCACGTCTTGATAAAAGAGGTGAAGTAAATGCGTAGATATAAGGGTCTTACCATTGTGGCACTGCTTGTCATTGCCTTCCTGTTTATACCGCTTGTCATCATTGCGGTCACAGCCTTTGGGGATGAACCTGTTATCACATTCCCGATTCACGGTTTCTCTTTGGAATGGTTTGGCAAGGCACTTGCCTCTGAATCGTTCCGCAAGGCCTTCCTGTTGTCATTGGAAATTGCCCTACTTGCGACACTCTGTGCACTTGTTGTAGGAATTCCAGCAGCCTATGCACTTTCCCGTTATACGGTATGGGGAAAGAAGCTCATCAAGAATTTCTTCCTTTCACCAACCATCGTACCGGGTATTGTTGTCGGTTATGCATTGTTCCAGTTTGTCATCATCCGCATGGATGTACCGGTATTTCAGGCGTTGCTGCTGGGTCACTTCCTGGTCGTACTGCCATATATTATCCGTGTCGTAGGTGGTTCACTTGAACAGTTTGACTACTCTGTGGAAGAAGTTGCCTGGTCACTTGGCTGTAACAAGTTTGTGACATTCTTCAAAATTGTATTGCCAAATATATCCAGTGGCATCATCTCCGCTTTTCTGCTCGCTTTTATCAACTCTTTCAATAACATTCCGGTTTCCATGTTCCTCAGCGGTCCGGGTATTACAACACTGCCTGCTTCTTTAATGAGTTATATGGAATATAACTATGATCCGACCGTCTCAGCTGTTTCGGTATTACTGATGGCAGCGACTATCGTCATCATGTTTGTTGTAGAAAAGACACTGGGCATCTCAGCCCTGACCAAATAACAGGAGGAAACTATGTCATTTGTTGATCTGAAAAATATTTGTGTGAGCTATGATGGCAAAACAAATGTCCTGGAAGGGCTGAATCTGGAAATTCAGGAAGGGGAGCTTGTTTCACTTCTTGGTCCTTCCGGTTGTGGAAAGACCACAACATTGCGCGTAATTGCCGGTTATATTGAAACCAATGGCGGGGAATTCCTCGTCGATGGACAAAACTATACAAAGATTCCTGTCCATAAGCGCAACTTTGGCATTGTGTTCCAGAGTTATGCTTTGTTTCCACATATGACCGTGCGCGATAATGTTGCATTTGGTCTCAAGATGCGCAAGATGGATGAGGAAACCATCCGGAAGAAAGTAGATGAAATGCTGGAAATCTGCGGCCTTACTGATTTTGCGGACAGACTTCCAAAGCAGATGTCCGGCGGTCAGAGACAGCGCGTTGCCCTGGCACGTGCCCTTGTCATTGAGCCAAAGCTTCTTCTGCTCGATGAACCATTATCCAACCTCGACGCAAAGCTGCGTCTGCAGATGCGCGTAGAAATCAAGAGATTGCAGAAAAGACTTGGTATTACAACCGTCTTTGTCACCCACGATCAGGAAGAGTGCTTCTCTATTTCTGACCGGGTTGCGGTCATGAATAAAGGTGTCATTGAACAATATGACACACCAGAAAGAATTTATGCCCATCCGGATACAGAGTTTGTTGCCCGCTTCATCGGCTTTGAAAACTTCATTGAAGTGAACAAAAAAGAGGAAGGCATGTGGGAAAACGATGATATGACATTCAAAGTGGATGAACATAGCGATAAGACTTCCGCAAAGATTACCATCCGTCCGGATGATATCGAAATTGCGGAGACAACTGGTGAAAACTGCATTGCAGGTACAGTGCAGGTGCGCACATTCCTTGGCAAGAGTTACCAGTATGAAGTTGCTACAAAGCTTGGCACATTGTTTGTCAATGGCAGTGAAAGCCATATATATGAAACCGGTGATGAACTGATCCTTCATCTGCCGTCTCATAAAATTGTTCTTGTTTGATAGGGAAGGAGAAAAGAACATGAAAAAACTACTTAAATCAGTACTTGGTGCATCGATGCTCGTCACACTCGGTGCCTGCTCATCCGGTGGTGATTCCACAGAGGAAACATCCTGCACATTGACAGTATCCACATTCCAGCTGAGTGAGGATATCGTCAATGAAGACATCATCAAGCCGTTTGAAGAAAAGACAGGCTGTGATGTCGTTACCGATCTTGGCAATGCGGCAGACCGTTATACAAAGCTTGAAAACAATCCGGAAAGCGGCATTGATGTTATCGAACTCAACCAGTCCACAGCCGCAAGAGGCTATGAAGCAGGTTTGTTTGAAAAGCTTGAAGCTGCCAAGGTAGAAAACATCAATAACCTGATTGGTTCCGCAAAGACCATGCAGTCTGAAAGTGGTTATGGTCCCGCTTATACCATCCAGAGTGTTGGTATTATCTACGATTCTGAAACACTTGGCTATGAAATTGAATCATGGGATGATCTCTGGAATGCGGATCTTGAAGGTTCCATCGCTATTCCGGATATCACTACTACATTTGGTCCTGCTATGGTACATATCGCAAGTGACCATGCTGGTGTAGATATCAAGAGTGATGATGGTGAAGCTGCATTCGCTGCTCTTGAAGAACTCAAGCCAAATGTCGTCAAGACATATACTAAGTCTTCTGACCTTGCCAACATGTTTGCGGCTGGTGAAATCAAGGCTGCTGTCGTTGGTGACTTCGCTGTCCTCAACATTCAGAAGGCTGATGAAAATGCCGTTTACATGGTTCCGGAAAGTGGAACATATGCAAACTTCAATACCATTGATGTCGTTGCTTCTTCTGATAACAAGGAAATGGCATATGAGTACATCAACTGGAGAATTTCTCAGGAACTGCAGTCCGTCACAGCGCTTTCTCTCAATGAAGGTCCAACAAATGCAAATGTTGAACTGACTGAAGAACAGACTGCTTCCATGACATATGGTGAAGTTGCTGAAAATGCAAAAGCCATTGATTATACATTTGTCAATCCGCTTCTCACACAGTGGACTGATCAGTGGAACAGAATTCTGAATCGTTAATTTAATATGAATATGCAATATGATCTCATTGTCCGCAATGTAAATATCTATAATCCTTTTCTCAGAACATTTGAGAAAAAGGAAGCTGCCATCCGCAATGGCATATTTGTCCATATCGCTGCACGAATTTGCGATAGTGCAAAAGCAGTGCTCGACGGAGAAGGCAGGTGGATGATTCCGGGATTTGTTGACATTCATATGCATATTGAAAGTTCAATGAGTATTCCTGTGCGTTTTTCAGATGCAGTCATGCAGCATGGTACGACAACAGTTGTCGCAGATCCCCATGAAATTGCCAATGTATCTGGAGAAGAGGGAATACTCTTCTTTTTGTCCCAGGACACTGATCTCGACATTTTCTATGGCATTCCTTCCAGTGTTCCATCCACGAACAGCACATTGGAAACAACTGGTGGTGTCATCGGTGTTGTGGAAGTAGAAGACCTGTTGAAAAACAACAGGATCCGGTGTCTTGGGGAAGTGATGAACTTTCAGGGTGTCGTCAACGAACCAGATTCTCTGATTTCTCAGATTATTGATACATGCCAGAAGATCCGTCCTGACCTTCCTCTTGAAGGACATTGTCCAAAGGTGACAGGCGCTGATCTTTCCGCATTCCTTGCCCGTGGTATCAGTGCGGACCATACCCATCAGACAAAGGAAAGCATTATGGAAAAGATTCCCAATGGCATGTTTCTTGAAATCCAGGAAAAATCGATGAGCCAGGAAGTGATTGACTGTCTGATCGATAACAACTTCTTTGAATATTTCTGTTTTGTCACAGATGATGTCATGGCTGACAGACTCCGCATACATCATCTCAACCACCTTGTTGCCAAGGCGGTTTCCATGGGTATGAAACCGGAGGATGCCATCTATTGTGCTACCTTTACCCCGGCAAGAAGAATGCATCTGGAAGACAGGGGTGCTATTGTGCCAGGAAGAATTGCAGACTTCCTGCTGCTCGATGATCTTTCTTCCTTTGTGCCGGTTATGATTTATAAAAACGGGAAGAAGATAGAAAACAAAGAAACACCAGTACCTGTCATTCCGGAACAGTTTCTGCATACACTCCATTGCCGTAAGGCTGTAAAAGAGGATTTCATCATTCATTGCCAAGGCACAAAGGCACTTGTCAACATCATGTCCATTGAACCACATTCCACCTTTACAACCCGTAAGAAGGTTTTGTTACCGGTACAGGATGGAAAACTGGACTATACAGGGTATGCGTTGCTGACAGTGTTTGAACGCTATGGCAAAAGCAATGCCATCGTGCATGGACTTGTTGAAAATGCCATGCGCAACAAAGGTGCCATTGCGGCTTCCTGGGCACATGATCACCACAATGTGCTTGTGATGGGTACAGATGAAGAAGATATGGTACTTGCCCAGAATAAACTGCTGGAAATCGATGGTGGATTTGTGACCGTTGAAAATCATGTAGTAACTGCAATATGTCCATTGGAAATTGGTGGGATTGTCTCCAGCCGTCCAATAGAAAGCCTGGGCAAAGACCTCGAAGAAGTGAGAAGTGCCATGCAGAGACTTGGTTATGTACATGATAATGAAATCATGTCTTTCTCTACGCTTTCTCTGCTTGTTTCACCAGAAATCAAGATCAGTGACAAGGGACTTGTCCTGACACGTGAACAAAGCATCATTCCGCTTGTGGAGGAAGTGCAATGAAAACCGTATTTCGTAATGGCTGGGTATTGACCATGGATGAGGCCATGCATGAATTTTATCCAGGATATGTGCTTGTTGAAGATGATGAAATTATAGATGCAGGTAAAGATGATCCATCTTTGCATTTTGATTGTGACAAGGAAATTGATGCAGTTAACAGCATTATTATGCCAGGCATGGTCAACTGTCACAGCCATATTTCCATGATTCCATTCCGTTCTCTTGGCGATGATTGCCCTGACAGATTGCGCAGGTTTCTGTTTCCTTTGGAAAATGCCTGTATGACAAAAGAACTCGCACAGTCGGCAGCTGAATATGGATGCTGGGAGATGATGCAGGGTGGCATTACAACATTTGCGGATATGTATTACTTTCCTGATGCGATTGCTAACGCATGTGAGCAGGCAGGCATACGTGCCTTTATTGGTGAATCGGTCATCGATCAGCCAACATGTGATGCAAAGGATTCTCATGAAGGATTGGCGATTGCGGAAGCATTTATCGAAAAGTGGAAGGACCATCCTTTCGTCAGACCCATTATAGCCATGCATGCAACTAATACAGTTTCAGCGGATACGTTTGCCAAAGGCATGAACATCGCAAGAAAAAATGATGTACAGCTGATGTGTCATGTATCGGAAATGGATTATGAAATGGAATATTTCAAAAAGACATATGACATGACACCTGTTGAATGGCTGAATGATATCGGTTGTCTTGATGAACATCTATTGGCTGTGCACTGCATTCATCTTTCTGACAAGGATATTCAGTTGATGAAAGAAAAAGGCGTCCATGTTGCCCATTGTCCGGGTTCCAATCTGAAGGCAGGTAAAGGTGTTACACCACTGAGAGACCTTGTAAAGGCAGGTGTAGCGACGGGACTTGGAACAGATGGACCATCCAGTGGGAATACGCTTGAACTATTCTCTTTGATGCGGCTTGCTGTCGTTGCCCAGAAAACTTACTACCATGACCGTTCCCTGTTTCCTGCAAAAGATATTGTACGCTTAGCGACAATAGAAGGCGCAAAGGCACTTTGTTGTGATAGCTATACCGGTTCATTGGAGAAAGGGAAGAAAGCGGATATCATTACGTTATCGCTTGATGCCATGCATATGTTTCCTGTACATGATCCGTATTCTGTTCTTGTCTATAGTGCAAATGCATCGGATGTCAAAGATGTTATGGTCAATGGAAAGATGCGTATTGTTAATGGAATTCCACAAGGTGTTTGTATCAGGGATATGAAGAAGAATTTGTCAGATATGATGACAGACTTTAATCAAAAGGCAAAACAACAGGCCGCAAAGCTGTAAATTGTTTATTATCCTTTTCATTTGTCGCGATTTGACATAAAATACGTCTAAGGAGGATCGTTATGAATATGAAAAATAATCAGGAACTGACAACTACAGTCAGCTACAATGCTGAAGAGATTCGCCGTGCAAACATCAGGGAAATTCTGAAACATGTGCAGAAAGCACTGGAAGAAAGAGGATACAACTCCATCAATCAGCTTGCAGGATATCTGATTTCCAATGATCCTGCATATATTTCCAGCCATAACAATGCCCGCAGCATTATCCAGTCTGTGGAAAGACATGAGATCATTGAAGAGCTCGTCAGATTCTATTTAGAGGAGAATCAATGATATTTCTCGGATTGGATCTTGGCAGTGTGACATGCGGTGTTTCTTTGAGCATGACCGGCATGATTGCCGAGACGTATTGTACCGTGCGCTTTAAGCCAGATGATTATGATACATGTCTCGACAGAATTCTGGAAATTGTCGAAAAGGAAAAGCCGGATGAAATTGTGCTTGGTCTGCCATTGCATATGAATGGTGATGTGGGGGAAAGGGCAGAAATCTGCCTGGAATTTGGCAGGGTTCTTGAACAGGAATCCGGTGTCAGAGTCATCATGCGCGATGAGCGGCAGACAACAATGGATGCGGAAGCGATTCTGCTTGAAGCTGATGTTTCCCGAAAGAAGCGCAAAAAAGTCATTGACCAGATGGCTGCTGTACAGATTCTGCAGGGATACCTGGACAGCAGGGGAAATTAACAGGGCGTAATGCGCCCTTTCACTATGAAAGAGGAATACTTATGGATGAAACAACACGTATGACGGTGATCGACGAAATGGGAGAAGAAAGGGAAGTCAGACTTCTTTTCACATTCGAAACACCGGATAAACGGCAGTTTGCCTTGTTTACATCTGCGGATGACCAGGATGGCGATGTCTATCCGTATCAGTATGATGAAGATGGCAATATGGAATTTGTGACTGACGAAAAAGACAGAGAAATGTGTGAAGAAATGCTTGGTACATTTGAAGACAATGAGGGATTTGAGAATGAGGGATAAGAACAGATCTGTTGAATTTGAAGATGAACTGGACAGACCGGTGAAAAAGCGCCGTCACAGCATTTTGCAACGCGTTGTTCTTGTGATCATTGTCCTTCTTCTTGTCTGCATTGGTATTGGTGGCTGGAAGGTTTACAAGGGATTTCAGCCTGTGAGCAGTGAAAGTGAAAAAGTCAACTTTACCGTGCCGGAAGGTGCGACTATCAAGTCAGTCAGTGAAGACCTTGCGGAACAGGGTATTATAGATTCTTCACAGATTGGTTATTACTATGCCAAGTTTGAAGGTTTTTCCAATCTGATTGCCGGCACATTCACGCTGGATAAAAGCTGGGATCTGAACAAGATCTATACAACATTGACTGATATCAACGCATCAACAAACCAGAGTGGTATTTCTGTTACCATCATCGATGGTGACTGGGCAAAGCATATTGCTGAAAATATCAGCTCTGTGACCAATGTGTCGTATGATGAACTGATCGCACTCTGGAATAACCAGGAATACCTGCGCTCTCTGATGCCAAAATATCCATTCCTGACAGAAGAGATGTTCCAGGAAGGGGTAAGGTGTTATCTTGAAGGTTACTTTGCACCAAATACATATCAGTTTGATGAAGACTCTACAGCACAGGAAATCACCGAAAAGATTCTGGATCAGACACTTGTTGTCTATAACCAGTATGCGGATCAGTTTGCTGCTTCAACGCTCAGCACACATCAGATCTTCACACTGGCTTCCATTGTCCAGTATGAAGGTACAGGCGATATGGAAGTGTTGAAGAACATTGCCAGTGTCTTCTATAACAGACTGAATACCGGTATGACACTTGGCAGTTCTGTCACTGTATGTTATGCCATTGACTTTGACCGTGACAATGACAACTGGCAGGCATGTGAAGTCAATACAGACTTTGACAGCCCATATAACACATACCTTCACCAGGGACTTCCACCAGGTGCTGTAGCCAATGCAGGTCCAAATGCCCTTGAAGCAGTACTCAATCCTAACCAGACAAATTACTATTACTTCATGGCCGATGTCTATGGTGATGGTACAGTCTACTTCTCTGAGACACTGGATCAGCACAATGCCCTTGTTGCACAGTATCTTGGATGATGAAATACAGTACATGTGGTTATCTTGAGCATGATGGCAGTTATCTCATGTTATTGAGAAATGCCAAACAAAATGATGTCAACAGTGGAAAGTGGATTGGTGTTGGTGGCAAGTTTGAACAAAATGAAACACCACGTCAATGCATGATGCGGGAAATTCAGGAAGAAACAGGTATTTCTGTTTCTATGAAACAGCTTCAGTTTCGGGGAATTGTCTATTTCCATTATGAAACGGAAGAAGAAGAGAAAATCTGGATTTATACCGCCCAATGTGAGAATGATCATTTCATTCCATGTGATGAAGGTGAACTGCACTGGATACAAAAGAATGAGATCCTGCAACTTTCTCTTTGGGAGGGAGACAGGATCTTTCTTGAGAGATTGCTGAAAGATGACTATCAGCCTTTCTGTATTGATCTCTATTATGATGACAAAGGCAATCTCATCCAGCATAAGCGAAGGGAGGCAGAACATGAATAAACCGGTTATCATTGGCATTGCCGGAGGCAGTGCATCTGGTAAAACAACTATTTCCTTGAAAATCAAGGAAACATTTGCGGATGAAAAGAAAGTCCTTATCATTCGTCAGGATGATTATTACAAAGACCAGAGTGAGAAAACGATGGAGGAACGTGTCAAAACAAACTACGATCATCCATTTGCCTTTGATAATGATCTGCTCATCGAACATATCCATGCTCTGATGCAGGGTAAACCAATTGAGAAACCAACCTATGATTTTGTCAATCATACACGCAGCAATGTCACAGAACACTGTGAGCCATGCGATGTATTGATCCTGGAAGGTTTGTTTGTTCTGTATTCAAAAGAAATTCGTGATCTTCTCGATATCAAGGTCTTTGTGGATACAAATGCGGATATCCGGTTTATCAGAAGACTTGTCAGAGATGTCAATGAACGGGGAAGAACACTTGAATCGGTAGTCAATCAGTATATGGATACTGTCCGTGTTATGCATGATTCGTTTGTGGAACCAAGCAAAACCTATGCGGATCTCATCATCCCTGAAGGTGGCAGTAATACTGTTGCAATTGACCTGCTGACGACAAAAATCAGTAGCGTCATTTATCCCACAATGCTATAATAAGCAGGCTATTAAACAAAAAGGAGTGATATCATGACAGAAGAAGTAAAACATCTGCTCACTGAAGAAGGTCTCAGAAAGACCCAGGAAGAATATGATCACCTTGTACATGTTGTCCGTGAAGAAGTCAAACATGAACTTGCGGAAGCCCGTTCTCTTGGTGACCTTTCCGAAAATGCGGACTATGATGCTGCCCGTGACAAGCAGTCACAGGTAGAAAGCAGAATTGTTGAACTTGAAGATATTCTGCAGCACCATACAATCATTGAAGAAGGCAGTTCCAGATCCAAGACTGTAACTGTTGGTTCTACAGTAACCATTGAGTTCCTTGACACAAAGGAAACACAGACATATTCCATTGTTGGTTCTACAGAAGCAGACCCACTGCATGGCAAGCTTTCCAATGAAACACCTCTTGCCAAAGCAATTCTTGATCACAAACCTGGTGATGTTGTAACAGTCAATGTCAAGTCACCATATGAAGTAAAGATCGTCAAGAAGAAATAAAGCACACAGAGTATGGAATCCATACTCTGTTTTCTTTTTCACATTATCACAGCCAGTTGTGATACAGTGAAGCAAATGAAAGGCTTCTTATTATGAAGAAAATTCTCGTTCGTGCTGATGATCTTGGCTACAGTGAAGGAGTAAACTGTGGCATAGCAAAATCAGTCATTGATGGCATTATCAATAGTGTTGGTGTCATGCCCAACATGCCGTCTGTTGAACATGGTTTAAAACTTCTTGCAGGCGCGGATGTCTGCTATGGACAACATACTAATGTCTGTGTAGGAAGACCGTTGTGTGATGCAAAAGATATTCCTTCTTTGACAAAAGAAGATGGTACGTTTCGTTCTTCAAAGAAATATCGTGAAGCTTTCCAGAAAGGGAATGACTTTGTCGTTGTAGAAGAAGCCTGCCTTGAAATTGAAGCGCAATATGAGCGGTTCAAGGAACTGACAGGAGAAGATCCACACTATTTTGAAGGTCATGCCATTGCCTCAAATCATTTCTTTGAAGCATTGGAAATGGTCGCAAAACGGCACAATCTCAAATATATGGCTATGGCACTGGATGGCAAGCCAGCAAAGTTCAACCATACAGATGTCTATATGTGGATGGGGTCCATGGCACCTGCATATGATCCTGTACAATTCCTGAAAAACATGGTTGAGAATGGTCATGATGATGCCTGCGATGTGATGGTTTGTCATCCTGGGTATCTCGATGACTACATTCTGCATACATCTTCACTTCTGGTGCCACGTACACAGGAAGTGGAAATGGCTTGTGACAAAGATTTGCAGAAGTGGCTGAATGACAGAAGTGATATAGAACTTGTCACATATGACAATCTTTGATAATTTTTGAGGATTTTGAGATTTTCAGGGAAAAGAATAAGTGGAGGCTATTATGAAGCAGATACTTATTCTTTTTTTATTGCTTGTCGCAGTACTGACAATTGATATGACACCTTTGTCCCTTGATGAAATCAGCCAGGATCAAATACGGGTGACCGTCAGTGGTGCTGTAGAACATGAAGGTACACTTGTACTGGACCGCTATGCGACAGTACAGGATGCTCTGGATGAGGCAAAGCCATTGGACAATGCGGATGTTTCATCACTCAATCCACTCATGATTCTGAGTGATCAGGATGTTCTTGTTGTTCCGGAATTCAATGCAGAATCCGCGGTCACCGTTTCCATCAATACCGGGACACTCGAAGAGCTGGACAGTCTTCCGGGTATTGGTCCATCTACGGCACAATCCATTATTGATTACCGCAATGCGAATGGATTGTTTCAAACCATTGAAGACATCATGAATGTCAAAGGCATAGGGGAAGCCAAGTTTGAAAAGATGAAGGATATGATTACACTATGAAACGCATCATGCCACATCTCTTTCTATTTTCCTGCATTGTATTTCTCCATGCTTTACTCATGGACAGGTTCCCCCTGACTGCCTTTGTCCTCTGTACTGCATTTGCCATATACAGGTGTCGGGACAAGACATGGATTGTCCTTGTGATTCTTCTTCTGGTTCAGCGCATACCTGTCTATAAAGAAGATATGCCTGCTATTACCACAGGCAGGGTCATTGATACAAAAGAATCTTATGCCATTGTGGAAGAAGATGGCTATAAACTGCTCATCTATACCGATGCATTACTGCCATATCATGCGAAAGTACACTTTGATGGTACAAGAGAAGTCATCCAGTCTTCGCATAGTTTTTATGGTGGTTCATTTTCATCATGGTGTGCAAGGCAGGGCATCTTCTATTCCCTTGATCCAGACTATGTATCTGTTGAAGAAGAGGGGAGTGGTATACGAAACTATCTCAAAGAAAGTTGTGAACAGATCGAAGATGCAACGCGAAGAACATTTGCCTTGCGCTTGTTATGCGGCATTGGCAGCCGGGATGCACTGGACAGCTTTCTGTTTGTGCATGGCTTTTCTTTGTCAGCAGTGCTGGCACTCATTGAAACAATTCTCAGGTACTTCCTGGACAGAAAGCCAAGAACAATCATCATGACAGGTTTTTATATCCTTGGACTAATCGTCTATGATTTTCCGCTTGTCATCTTTACAACCATGGCATTCCGTCTGTTGTCCCTCACATCCCTGCCATCCGATCAGCGTATGGGCATTGTCTTCCTTTTGACATTGTTTCTTTTTCCGGAAGCCCCATGGTCTGCTTCATTCCTCATTCCTGCAGCCTATCGCATCACTGCCCGCTTTTTTCAGGCAAGAAAGTCATGTACGGCATTGACTTCCATGGTTGTGCAGAACATTCTGTTTTCTTCCATCAATCCCATCATGACATTCTTTTACATGCCTTTACGCACCGTGACAGGCATTGCCTGGTGTTGTACACTGCTGTCAGTTGTATTTGACATGCCAGTTCTATTCTCATTGATTTCCCTGATGGACACGCTGTTTTCCTTTGTGGACAAGTTTGAATTCCATAGTTCATTTCTTGGGGCTGGTCTTTTGTTCTTTCTCCCATTCTGCATGTGCTTTATCCATAAAAAGAATGCGTCCGTCATCCTTTGTGCAATATTGCTTGTGTTCCAGTATACAGGACTGTTCCATCCATTTGCGGAAGTGACATTCATCAATGTCGGACAGGGTGACAGCATCCTCATCCGTGCTCCATTCAATACAGGCAACATTCTCATTGATACGGGCAAACCATCTGCGTATAGCAAAGTAGAAACAATGCTGGATGCCAAAGGTATCCGCAGGCTCGATGCATTGATAATCACCCATGCCGATGATGACCATAGTGGTAACCGCGATGCATTGATAGATAAATATGATCCATCCCTTGTCATAGAAGAACACCATGAACCAGTTGAAATAGCAGGATTTATGTTTTATGACATCAATCCTGTGAAGAATGAAGATGAAAACAGCAGTTCCCTATGTGAATATGTACGGATCAACGGATTGGACTACCTGTTTACCGGTGATATAGATGAAACGGCTGAAACAGAAATCCTGTCATGCTATGGCAATCTCAAAGCTGATATTTTGAAACTTGCCCACCATGGTTCAAAAACATCTTCTTCAGAAGATTTTCTTGACACGACGAAACCTGATCTTGCCATTATCTCTGCAGGTTCATATGACTATTACCGTCATCCTTCACCTGATGTGATACAGCGGTTGTTAAAAAGACATATTCCATACTTTCTGACAAGAGAAGAAGGGGATATGACCATTCTTTGTGTGAGCAGATGGAATCTTTTCATCACATCTTCCGCAAAAGCTGCACTTATCCCCGCATAAGCAAAGAAAAATTGTATAATATCCGTGTTTATGAGCAATTATGTCATCAGTGGTAAAAATCAGTATGTTGCGGAAGAAAGACTGAAGCAGATTATCAAAGAAGCGCGTTGTAACAAAGACAATGTGATTGATATAGACGGAGAAGATGCAAGGAAGTTCCAGATCGATGCTGCATTGTACGAATGTAATGTTGTTTCTTTATTTGAAGAAAACCAGGCAAGGGTTGTCATCATACGCAATCCATGGTTTTTGAAATCCGGTGATAAAGCCAAAGGCAAGGAAGAAGTGCGGGAACATCTTCTCGATGTGCTCGAACAATATCTCAAAGATCCTAACCCTGCCTGTACATTGATCTTCTTTCTCTCCGGCATAGATGCGGATACACGCCGCAAAGAATACAAACTGTTGGAGAAATACCATGTCAATAAGTTTGTTGCCCAGCCTGTCAAACCCTGGGAGTTTCCTGCCCATATTACGGAAGTGTTGAAGAAAAATGGATTTGTGCTGGACAATGAAGCGCGCCGGGAATTTGAACAAAGGGTAGGTACAGATGAATTCCAGCTGCACAATGCCATTGAAAAGATGCATCTGTATGGGGAAAAGAAATATGGCGTGAATATCATCCGGCAATTGATCAGTGAAGATGCAAATCTTGATATATGGAAGCTTGGCAATGCCTTTCTTTCTGGAAATGCAGTTGCCATGATGGAAAGCAGAGACCAGATGTATGCCAAAGGCATGGATGTTATGTCTATGATTCCCCGCCTTGCTTCACAGCTCAGAAAAGCATATGATATCCGGGCATTGAAAGATCTTGGCTATGATGATGCCTCTATTGCGGTAAGGTTAAGGATGAAAGACTCTGCTGTGCGCATGAATCTCAAAGGTATGGGTACATTGCGTGCAAAAGGAATTCTGCAACGCATGGTGGCACTTGCTGAGGTGGAACAGGCAATCAAAAGAGGAGAAGCAGAACCTAAGGCTTCTTTTGAAGCATATCTGTTGAAATATGGGGTGCGTCATGGCTGAAACCGTACATCTTGAACATCCCTTTGGACCCATCTATGATGCGGATTCAAGAGTTTTAATCCTTGGTTCCTTTCCTTCGGTCATTTCACGAAAGAAGTCCTTTTACTATGCCAACCGCGCCAACCGTTTCTGGAAGGTGATGGCTGCCATTTACAATGAAGAAATCATTGACCCGGGTTCCTTTGTCCATGACCATCATATTGCCTTATGGGATGTGATAGCTTCCTGTACCATTACCGGTTCCAGTGATGCCAGCATCCGCGATGTTGTGGTCAATGATATTGAAGCACTTGTACAAAAGACAAAAATAGAAACCGTATTTACAACTGGTGTCAAGGCTGCCAGTCTGTATGAGAAATATGTCGTATGTTCAAAGAAACATATCGCACTGCCAAGTACATCTGGTGCCAATGCCAGAATGAAGCTGGATGATCTGATCCAGGCATATTCCATTATCAAGGAGAATATTGATGAAAAAGATTGAATTGCTTGCACCATGTGGCAACATGGATGCACTTGTTGCGGCTGTTGCCGGCGGATGTGATGCCGTATATCTGGGGTTGACCTCATATTCTGCCCGTGCTTTTGCGGGCAATTTTAATAGTGAACAACTGATTGAAGCAGTACGCTATTGTCACCAACGGGATGTTTCTGTCTATGTCACGATGAATACCATGCTCTATGAAACAGAAATTGAAAAAGCAAAGGAAACCGTTCAGTTTCTGTATGAAAATGATGTAGACGCACTTCTGATCCAGGATATTGGACTGTTTCATGTCGTGAAAACGATGTTTCCTGACTTTGACATCCACTGTTCCACCCAGATGCACATCCACAATATTGCCGGTGTCAGATATATGAAAGAAGAAGGTGCAGCCCGTGTGGTTCTGGCCAGGGAAACACCAATTGAAATCATTGAACAGGCATGTAAAGAAGGGGTAGAAATAGAAGTCTTTGCCTATGGAGCAATCTGTATTTCCTATTCCGGGCAATGCCTTATGAGCAGTGCAACAAAAAACAGAAGTGCGAACCGTGGTATGTGCGCACAATCCTGTCGTCTCAAATATAAAAAAGAAGATGGTTCATGGTTCAAAGAAGGAGATTATCTTTTGTCACCTAAAGACCTCAATGCCATTGAACGTATTCCCGATCTGATCAAAGCTGGTGTATCATCTTTGAAAATTGAAGGTCGTATGAAGCGGCCAGAATATGTCTATCTTGTCACAAAGACATTCCGTGAAGCAATTGATGCCTATTATGCAGGAAAAACATATGTCATAGACAAAGAGAGAGAAAAAGAACTATTGCTGATGTTCAACCGCGGCTTTTCCAAAGGACATCTGTTCCATGATGATGTGACAAACCGCATGAGCCACTACCGTCCAAACCACAGGGGAATTGAAATTGGTAAAGTAACCGGTTTTGACAAGGGCAATGTAACGGTAAAATTGTCAGAAACATTGCACCAGCATGATGGATTGCGGATTCTTCATAAGTCCCAGGATATTGGACTCACAGCTGTAAAGATTTATAAAAATGGAAAACTCGTCAACCAGGCACAGGCAGGGGATGTAGTAATGCTTGGCTGTCCAAAAGGTGAACGTCCTTCCATTGGCGATTCATTGCATAAAACAAGCGACACACAGCTTATTGCACACATCGATGAACAAATCCACATGAATGGTAAAACTGTGCCTGTATCCATTCACTATGAAGCAGAAGCAGGACAACCATTTGTCGTTTCGATTGCGGACAAGGATGGTCATGTTGCAGAGGCAAGGAGCAAATCGCTTGTTGAAGCCGCAAAGTCTGCACCACTTGATAAGGAACGGATCCAGAAAGCACTGGAAAAAACAGGTGACTATCCATTTGTTGTAGAGACCGTTGATGGAAATGCTGGCAATATCTTTTTGCCGGTCAGTGTCATCAATGAAACAAGAAGAGAAGCAATGGAAAAGCTTTCCCAAATGAAAGCAAAACGCCATGATCGCAAAGGTATGCGCCCCTATGCATTTACAGTAGAGAAAATAGAAACAGGAAATAGACTGCTTGTGGAACTGCATGATGTTTCCATCCAGCCAGCAGAAAACATTGCTGTTTATGATGAAGCGCGTACCTGCCGGGTAATTGATGAAAACCTGCAGGAAGCAATACCTTATAACAATTGTCTTCTTTCTTCTGTCGGCAATCTCTATGGTACGCATGAACATTGCATTGCCGGCATGACCATGAATATTGCCAATTCTTATGCCCTTGCCTATGTACTATCAAAACCGGGTATTGATGGCGCTATCTTTTCCTCAGAATGCAGCAAAGAACAGATACAGATGACAATTGATGCTTTTACGAAGCGCTATGGCTTTACACCTGTTACCTATCAGCTTGTGTATGGCAGAAGGGTATTGATGTTTGTCAAAGATGCTTTCACAAAGCAAAGCCTCCATGGCTTCAGGGATATTCATGATGAAAGATATATTGTTGAGAAGAAAGACAATGTAACTATGATCATCGAAGAGGAACCATATACAAGGGACAATCCTTATGCATATGGAAGCTATATGATATTGCGCAAAGAAGATAAAGACGTGCAAAAGCTGATTGCGGAGGCAGAAGCTGAACTTGCATCCCGCAAGTAAAAACCACAGCACTTGCGATCTTTGTTATAATTACCTTCGGTAATGAGGAGTAACAGATGTTTTTAAAACGAATAGAAATGCAGGGATTCAAATCCTTTGCGGATAAAACAGTCATCACCTTTGACCATCCTCTGACAGGTGTTGTCGGTCCGAACGGATGTGGCAAGTCCAACATCTCAGATGCGGTAAGATGGGTGCTTGGCGAACAGAGTGCAAAAAGTCTGCGCGGTGAAAAGATGAACGATGTCATCTTTGCCGGCAGTGCGGACAGAAGAAGACTCAACATGGCTGAAGTTACACTTGTTTTTGATAATGGCAGTCATGTATTGAATAGTGAACTGGAAGAAATAGAAGTCACCCGCCGTCTGTATCGGGATTCCGGTGATGCGGAATATCTCATCAACAAGAAAAACGTCAGATTGCGCGATGTTGTTGATCTGTTTCTGGATACAGGTCTTGGCAGAGATTCTTTGAGCATCATCTCCCAGGGTAATGTCGTTTCTTTTGCGGACGCAAAGCCAACGGAAAGACGTGGCATCTTTGAAGAAGCTGCCGGTGTTGCCAAATACCGCAAAAGACGTATGGAGTCATTATCAAGACTTGAGCGGACAAAGGATAACCTCGAACGCAGCAATGATATTCTTTTGGAGCTGGAAAAACAGGTTTCGCCTTTAAAGAAAGCAGCCCGTAAGGCAGAGATCTACCGGGAAAAGAAAAACAGGCTGGAAGAGATAGAAATAGCTGTTCTTGTACAGGACATCCATGAGATCAATGCTGCGATTGACAGTGCCAAAGAGACGATGTTTGACATTGATGCAAAGATGACCATGTATAAGACAAACATCCTTGTGTCTGAAACAAGAATCCAGGAAGCCCGTAATTCATCCAATACCCTTGATAAGGAAATCAATGCGATGCAGGATGCCCTCATGAAGACAGTGGATGAAATCCAGTCTCTTGAGGCAAGGCGTACAGAACTTGATGAAAAGCGTAAATATATCATCGAGACCGGTAATGCAGAGCAGAAAAGGGAAGAAACAAGACGGCTTCTCCAGGAAGCAAAAGCCGAATATGAGGATCGTCTCAACCGCCTTTCCACCCTTGAAACAGAAAGAAAGCTGAATAGTGAGAAGATTGCCCACCAGGCACAGGAGATTCTGACCTGTGAAACAACATTGCAGCAGGCTTCTACGATGGTGAGAAATCTGGAAAACAGGAAAAATGTCATCGAACAGATTCAAAGAAATCCATTTAACAACCAGGCAGGTATCCGTGCCATCATGGACCACCAGCATGCCCTGCATGGCATTCTTGGTGTTATTGGTCAGGTATTAAAACCGAAAAGCGGCTATGAAGAAGCTGTTTCTACAGCCCTTGGTGGAGCGATGAATAATATTGTGACCATCGATGATGCCTGTGCCCGTGATGCGATCCGCTTTCTGACACGCAACCAGTCAGGCCGCGCAACATTTCTGCCTTTGACTGTCTGTCAGCCAAGATGGGTAGCCAAAGATGCTTTGATCATCTGTGAAAATACAAAGGGCTTCCTTGGGGTAGCCAGTGACTTTGTCGAAAATGAAAGACAATTTGATCCGGTAGTGGATTCCCTTTTGAACAATGTCCTTGTCTGTGACAGTATGGAAGCTGGTAATGAACTTTCCGCTTTGACAAAACGCATGTACAAGATTGTAACGGTTGATGGCGAAGTCATCCACCGCGGTGGTTCCATGACTGGTGGCAAGATGCGCAATGCCACAAACATCATGACGATGCAGAAGGAATATGAAGAAATCCTGCAGAAGCTTGATGCAAAACATGCTGAGGAAGCACTTGCCCGCAAGAAGCTTTCTGAAGCAAATGCCATCCAGGAACAACAGCGTGACAGAAACCAGGAACTGACCAGGTCTATTGCAGCGATTGAACCTGTCATCGATGCCAAGAAGGCAAAGTATGAAAAGCTGAAGAATGATCTCATTCTGCTTGGTGAGTCCATGCATGAAGAAACAGAGGAAACAGATGACAGTCTGATTACGGCTTTGAATGAATCCTATTCAAAGCGTGACAACCTGACGGCAGAAATCCGTTCCTACCGCGAAAGAAGATTAAAGGAAAATGCGGATGCGGAACGCAAAGAAGCACAGCTTCGTCAGATCCGCAAAGACCTCTCCATGGCAGAGTCTTCCTACCATGCCATCGAAGTAGACCAGGGACGTCTTGAAACAAAGCTTGACAATAACCTGCAGCGCCTTGCGTCTGAATACCAGCTGACATATGAATCAGCCAGTGTCAGGATGCAGGATGCGGATACGGAAGATCTTGCAAAGGCAAAAGAAGAAGTTTCCGCATTGCGTGCAGAAATTCAGCGCCTTGGCAATATCAACATGAATGCGCCAGAGGAGTATAATGAAGTTAATGAACGCTATGAAACGATGAAGCAGCAGATAGCTGAACTCACCGATTCACGTGACAAGATTCTTTCTGCTATTGATGAAATGGACAGTGTCATGAAAAAGCAGTTCAAAGAGACTTTTGATGAAATCAACCGTGAATTCAATACGATATTCACAAGTCTCTATGGTGGGGGAAGGGCAGAGCTCATCCTTTGTGAGCCGGATGATCTGTTGAACACCGGTATTGATATCAATGCCCAGCCACCTGGCAAGACCATCCGCAACAATATGTTGTTCTCCGGTGGTGAGAAGTCATTGATTGCCCTTTGTGTATTGTTTGCCATTCTCAAGGTCAGACCAGTACCACTTGTCATTCTCGATGAAGTAGAAGCTGCCCTTGACCCAGGCAATGTTGAGCGGTTTGCACAATATCTGCACAACTATACGGATAACACGCAGTTCATCGTTGTCACCCACCGTGTAGGTACGATGGAAAAAGCAGATGTACTCTTTGGTGTGACCATGCAGCATCAGGGTGTTTCCCAGATGCTGAAGGTCACATTGAAAGATGCCATGCAGATGGCAGATAGTGAAAAGGAGGAACAGGCATGAGTTTCTTTTCCAAACTGAAGGAAATGTTTCAGAAGAAAGATGATAAGGCAGTTTATCTCAGTGGTTTTGAGAAAACAAAGCAGACTTTCTCTGATGCATTGAATGAAATGAGTTATTCCTTTCATGGTGTGGATGATGAATTTCTTGAACAATTGACTATTGTTTTGCTGGAAAGCGATGTTGGTATTGAATTAGCAGATCTCATCTGTGAAAGGCTGAAGGAAAAATGTGATAACTATCCTGGTATTACATTTCACTGGGCAATGAATTTCCTGCTTGAAATTATGAAGGACATTTATGAAGAATATCCGGATGTACCAATTGTCTATAACGATAATGGTCCTACAGTCATTCTTCTTGAAGGTGTCAATGGTTCAGGCAAGACGACCTCTGCTGCAAAGCTTGCCCTCATGTACCAGAAACAGGGAAAGAAAGTTGCTTTTGTTGCAGCAGATACATTCCGTGCTGGTGCGATTGAACAGCTTGCCAAATGGGGAGAAAGACTCAATGTTCCTACGATCAAAGGCAGGGAAAATGGTGATCCAAGTGCTGCTATCGTTGATGGATGCCGGTTTGCAAAAGAAAAAGGTGCTGATATTCTGTTATGTGACACAGCAGGAAGGCTGCAGAACAAAACAAATCTCATGCAGGAACTTGCCAAGATGAACCGTGTATCTGGCAAAGAGATTGAAGGTGCACCACATAACACCTGGCTTGTGCTGGACGCAACAACCGGTCAGAACGGTCTTTCCCAGGCAGAAGTATTTGCGGAAAGCACAAAACTGACAGGTATTATCCTCACCAAGATGGATGGTACAGCCAAAGGCGGCATCATTCTTGCCATCAAGCATAAGCTGCATGTACCGGTGATCTTTATTGGTCTTGGTGAACATGCGGAAGACCTGAGACCATTTGATCTTGATTCGTATCTCTATAGTATTTCGGAGGGACTCAAAGGTGTCCAGTAAACGCGAGGACTATAACGAACTGTTCGATTTCTATGGGTCTTTACTGACTGAGAAACAGAAACGCTTCTTTGAAGATTATTACCGGGAAGATTATTCACTTGCAGAAATTGCTGAAAATGAAGGTATCTCCCGGGCGGCGGTTTCCGATGCATTGAAAAGATGCCGTCAGGAATTGTCCAATTATGAAGAAAAACTGCATCTTGTCGCTTCATTTAACAAACGTATGGCATTATATGAACAGATGCGTACAAACGCAGATGAGACAATGGATGCACTTATACAGGAATGTATCAATACTGAAATTGAAGGAGGAAAATTGTGAGCAAGATTATTTCAGTGAATGCGGGATCTTCATCCCTGAAGTTCCAGTTGTTTGACATGCCGTCTGAAACGGTACTCTGCAGTGGACAGGCCGAGAGAATCGGCCAGGAAATGGGTGCTTTTACCATCAAATACAATGGTGAGAAGAAGGCGGCTGAACTGCCTCTTCCTGACCATAAGGCAGCGGTCGAAATGCTTCTCAAGAGCCTTACTGATAATGGTATTATCAAAGACCTCAGTGAAATTGATGCGGCAGGACACCGTATTGTCCAGGGTGGTTCCTACTTTGACAGCTCTGTCGTCGTTGATGAAAGTGTTGTCGAAAAGGTAGAAGAACTGGCAGAACTTGCGCCTTTGCACAATCCTGCCCACCTTGTATGCTATCGTGCCTTTGTAGAAGCACTGCCTTCCATCAAACATGTCTTTGTCTTTGATACAGCTTTCCATCAGACAATGACACCGGAATCATATCTTTTCCCGGTACCGTATGAATGGTATACAGACCATAAGATCAGAAGATATGGTGCCCATGGCACATCCCATTACTATGTCAACAGACGTACTGCTGAACTGATGGGAAAAGATGTCAATACATTGAATATGCTCACCTGCCATCTTGGTAATGGTGCTTCCATTACTGCTATCCGCAATGGCAGGGTAGTCAATACATCCATGGGTCTTACACCACTTGGTGGCATTATGATGGGCACAAGATGTGGTGATATCGATCCAACGGTTGTCTTCTACATGATGAAGAAACTAAATCTTACACCGGATGAAATGGATACGATCCTCAACAAGAAGTCCGGTATGCTCGGTCTTTCTGGAATTTCCTCTGATGCCCGTGATATCCAGGCTGCCGTACATGAAGGTAATGAGCGTGCAATCCTGACAGTAGACGTTTACACAAATCGCGTGGTCAATGTGGCAGGTGGCTATTATGCACAGCTTGGTCATGTTGATGCAATTGCCTTTACAGCAGGACTTGGTGAAAACGACAGCGAAATCAGAGAGAGAATTCTCAAGGGTCTTGAAGAAGCGATGGGGCTTTCCATTGATTATGAACTCAACAGCACAATCCGTGGCAAAGAAGCTTTGATTTCAAGACCTGACAGCAAAGTACAGGTATGGGTCATTCCGACAAATGAGGAACTGATGATTGCCCGTGACACGGCATCACTGTTACATCTGTAATGACAAATACCATGTTTGATACACTGCTTGAGGCGATTGCCACAGCAGACATCATCACCATCTTCCGCCATGAACACCCTGATTGTGATGCCCTAGGTTCACAATGGGGGCTCTATTCATGGATCAAAGATAACTTCCCGGAAAAGAAAGTCTATGCTTTGGGCTATGAATCCACAACCCAGTGTGATTTTCTTGTTGGTGATGTTGTTTCAGATGAAGTCATCGCAAACAGCACTGCCATAGTCCTCGATACAGCAAATACAGCCCGTATTGATGATGCCCGTGCTACAAGTGCAAAACGCCTCATCAAGGTAGACCATCATCCAAATCGCGAACCATATGGTGATCCATGTATTGTCAATCCTCTGGCAGCAGCTACATGTGAAATTCTCACCGATTTCTTCAAAACATTTGAAGAGGACTATTTCATCAGCTTTGATACGGCATTATACCTGTATCGTGGTATCCTGACAGATACGCTTTGTTACAGGACAAATAACACAACGTCACATACCATTGAAACAGGCGCTTATCTGGTTTCTAAGGGAATTGATGTCGCAGATGTCAATAGAGACCTGTTTGATGTTCCGTATGCTGTATTTACCTTTCAGAATGCACTCCGCAGCAAGGTCACTTTTGAAGATGGTATTGCCTATGCCATCTTTACAAAGGAAGACCTTGCAAAGTGGCATATGACAGGTGGACAGGCAAGAAATTATATTGATGAACTGGGACATGTCCGGGAATTTGAAGTCTGGGCCATCTTTACGGAAAGTGATGAACACCCGGGGCTTTACCACGGTTCATTGCGTTCCAAACATGTCATCATCAATGAAATTGCCCAGCAGTTTAATGGTGGTGGACATCCGAATGCAAGTGGTGTCAAAAATCTTACGAAAGAGGATATTGAAGCCATTCTCATCGAGCTGCACAAAGCAATACATGCATAACAGATATTTCATTGTTCTACGCTATATTTTGCTTGCTTCACCATCCGTGAGTATAGTAATATAGTGCCTGTTCGGAGGTTTTATAATGAATATCACAAACAAAAAAATGCTTGCGGAAACACTTTCTGACAATTTCAAAATGACAAAGAAAGATGCTCTTGAAATCATTGATACATTGTTTGATTCCATGAGCGAAGCACTTGTCAGAGGTGACCGCGTAGATATTACTGGTTTTGGCAGATTCGAAGTCAAGACAAGAGCTGCCCGCAAAGGTGTCAACCCACAGACTGGTGAAGAAATCAACATTGAAGCAACTAAGATTCCTGGCTTCAAGGCTTCCAAGAGTCTCAAGGACAAAGTCAGATAACCTCATAAAGGTCATCACACAACGATGATCTTTTTTGTTATGATGAATACAGGAGAATACTATGATTACAGAAAGACTCATCATCAGACCATTTACAAAAGAAGATCTTCAGGCATTTTTCATCATTTACAGCAGCTCTGACATCAACCGTTTCCTGCCATGGTATCCATTGAAGGATATGGAAGAAGCAGAAACCTGGTTTGAGAAACATTGCGATCCACAAAAGAACAGACAATATGCCATCTGCATGAAGGAAGATAATATTCCCATTGGTTATGTCAATTTGTCCTGTAAAGAACCATATGACCTTGGCTATGCCATACTTAAACCATACCAGAACAAAGGCTATGTGACAGAGGCAGCAAATGCGCTTATTGCTGTACTCAAAGAAGAAGGACAGCCATACATCACTGCTACCCATGATGCATTGAACCCTGCAAGTGGCAGGATCATGCAGAAGCTTGGCATGCAATACTGTTATACATATGAAGAGAACTGGATGCCAAAAGATTTCCTGGTCAACTTCCGCATGTACCAGATGAACCTGAATGGTGAACACCCGGTTTATGAACATTACCGCAATGTGACCAGTCACTGGATGATAGAACCAGAACTGTTTCTCAATACACAAATAGAAGAAACAGCAGCGTGGTACAAAGAAGATACAGAACAATGTGAATGTGACTATTGCACAGCATTCCGTAAGTCATTCAGTCACTGTTATCCCGCAACAGCAAAGCTCTTGTCATTCTATGGCATCGATGTAAATAAACCACTGGATACTTCACCAGCAGAACCAGAAGGCAATACGATAACATATGACGCTGTGCAGTATGTTCTCAAAGGGGTTTGTAATACTAATAAAGACTACTCTGTTGAAGGACTCACCATCCATAAAGCCGATGCTTATCCAACCTATAAGCAGGCAGAAAACACGTTTGTTATCGGAATCAATGGGATAAGATTGCCATGGGAAAACTGAGTAAGACTATCCTGTTATCATCAATACTGTTAACAGGATGTTCAAGGGATATGAATTACATCATTGAACATGAGCCGGGTATTGAAGGTACAGTCATTGAAACAAGGAAAGACAGAATACTCATTGAAAACAACAAAGGGGAGTATAGTGTATCAATCGACGTAGAAAACGGGGACAGTATGACGCACTTCAACATTGGCGATGAAGTGAAAGTATTCTGTGATGGCAAAATAGCGGAAAGCTGGCCAATGCAGATCAACACTGTATATGCCATCATACTCTTACAACCAGCTGAATAAATGTGATTTGATTCACAAAAGGAGAGAAGGGAATATGTCAGCAAAAGCAATATGCAGCGTATGTGGAAAGAAGCCAAACGGAATTACAAATATTCCAAACCAGATTGGTGTATATACAATTCTATGTTCTGAATGTCTTGAGAAGCTCAAGCCATTCCGCATATCCCAAAAGTACACAACTCTTGAAGCAATCGATGCGGATGAAAAGCAGACAATTGAAAAAGCACAACAGAACAATTTCCCACAGGCTGTCATAGATGACATCAAGAACCATTTCAACGGCAAGCGTAAAGAAGTCAGGAAACAAGAAGATTGTTCAGCAATCCTGTTAACTACGACCAATACCATTGAAGGAAAACCAATCAGAAAGTACTGTGGTATCGTCTCTGGTCATACTGTTGTTGGTACAGGCTTCGTCAGTGATTTTGCGGCAGGTTTTGCGGACTTTACTGGCACAGAATCGACGTTATATCGAGATAAACTGGCTTATGCAGAAAATATAGCAATAGCCAGGATGAAGGAAAAAGCTGTGATGTTACAAGGTAACGCCATTGTTGGAGTCCGTATTGAACATGAAAACTTTTGTGGCTCTATGATAGGCATCACAGCAACAGGAACAAGTGTTGTCATCGATGAAGAAGAATAATTGCATGCAGTTGAAAAACTGCATGTTTTTATAATGAAAACAGAAAAAAATGCATAACATCACTAGCGATATTCTACTTCGCATAATGTATGTTATGCAATATTTATAAATGAAAACCCTTGTTTCCAAGGGCTTGTCAGATTGCATGCAATTATCATTTACTTTTTGACTTTTTACTGACAACAATATTATCAATTGTGTCATCCATTTCACCTGGATGAAACTTCTCATAAGCTGTAAACATTTGCTGGTTTTGTACATGGGTATAGATCTCAGTTGTCTGTATGTCGGAATGTCCTAACATTTCCTGAATACTTCTGAGGTCTGCACCTCCCTGTAACATATGTGTGGCATAGGAATGTCTTAACTTATGTGGTGTGATATGTTTCTTGAAATTGAGTTCGTTGCATTTTCTCTGTAACAGAAGTTCCACAGATTGTGGTGTTACCTTACGGCCAAACCTGTTGATGAAGAACAGGTTTGTATTCTGTTTGAGGAATATTGATCTGGCTTTGGATATGTAGTTCTTTAATAGTGGAATTGTACCAGAAGGAATTGGTACAATTCTTTCCTTGTTGCCTTTACCAAGAACCCTTAACTTGCCAGAAGTGATGTCCACTCTGTTTATCTCAAGATTCACTGCTTCCGAGACTCTTAAGCCACAGGAATAGATGAGCTCAAGAATCGTATGCTGTAAGAGTTGTTCCGGGTCATGATCATCAAATGAAGCCATGAGTCTTGCAATTTCTTCTTTTGTACAGAATACAGGAAGTCTGTGTTCTGCCTGTCTTACCTGCAGGTTTAAACTTGGATCTGTTTCATCATACATAAAGGCAAGAAACTGGTGAAAAGAACGGATAGCTGCCGCCATACGGGAAAGAGAAGCGGATGATTTTGATTTGGATTGCTGATGCATAAAATCATCGATATAGGCATAAATGATATCTTCTGTATCATCTATACCATTCTTTTGCAGAAAGCCCGTATATTGCCTTAAATCGCTGCTGTAGGCCTCAATTGTATTCTCACTTTTGCCATCATTGATATTCTGCTGTACAAGGTACTGCTTCAATGCTTTTTCCAGTTTCATGATTTATCCTTGAGAAGGTCACTTGCCCTTCTGAATACCTTTCCGGATAACTGGCGGTTAAGGTCCTGCAAGACAAATGCTGTTTCCCGTTTATCTTCTTCCGGATTGTTAAAGAGATTGAGCTGTGTGACAAGTTCATCCCCATTCTTCAAGCCTGAAAGGGAAATACCAGCCAGTCTGACCGGTTCTCCATCCCAGTTATCATCGAACAATTCCATCGCCTTATCGAGGATGTCCTCCCCTCTCCAGATCGGTTGATCCAGGCGTATGCTTCTGTCAACATTGCGGAAGTCAAAATACTTGATACGGATAGACAACGTAGTGCCAAGCTTTCTGTCCTTCTTCATCCGCTGGGAAAGTTTTCTGGAAAGCGTTCTGTAAAGGCCTCTGAGTTCTTCATAATCCGTTACATCTTCCAGCAGTGTTTCTGAAACACCCATTGACTTTGCATCCCATTCTTTGACAATTTCACGTTCATCATATCCATGTGCCCGTTTCATCATAAACTCTGTATTCTTGCCAAAGATCTTTTCCAGCTTTGTCATATCCTTGTAATGCGCAAGATCCCCAATAGTTTTAATACCTAAAGCAAGCAGTAATGGTTCTGTCTTTTTGCCAACCCCACGCATATCCCCAATGGGCAATGGCCACATCTTGTCTTTTACATCACGGATGCGCAATACCGTAATACCCATCGGCTTCTTCATATCACTTGCCATCTTGGCAAGAAACATATTCGGTCCTACCCCTATGGAACATGGCAGGCCAAGTTCTGTCAGTATTTCTTTTTGAATTCTCACCGCAAGGTCCAGTGGTCTTTGAAGCTTCATAATGGTATCTGTCACATCCGCATAGCATTCATCAATACTAGCCTGTTCGATTTCTGAAGTATAACGCTTCACAATATTCATGAACTGTTCGGACAGTTCACGGTAATACTGATAATGACCAGAAACAATGACAAGGTCTGGACAGAGTTTTATGGCTTCCTGAATCGGCTGGGCACTATGAACACCAAAAGCACGTGCTTCATACGAAGCCGTGCTGACAACACTTCTTCTTGTTGTGCCGGAAACCGCTACTGGCTTGCCTTTGAGGGAAGGATCAAGAAGGATCTCTGCGTTGACAAAGAAGGCGTTCATATCAATATGAAAGTACACCCTTGCCATCAGCTTCTGTTCCTTTCAAACAGTTCTCTTGCGGCCTGCAAAGAAGCTTCTGTTATCTCACCAGAAGAAATCAGGGCAAGCTGACGGATTCTGCCATCCTCATTGAGCTGCGTCACAGTTGTTCTTGTATCTGTTTCATCACTTGCTTTGGAAACAAGATATTGCGTGTCAGCACAACTTGCGACCGGAGCAAGATGGGTAACCGCAAACACCTGACATGTTTTGGATAAAGCCCGCATTTCCTTACCGATGGATGTTGCGACAGGACCGCTGACACCAGTATCAATTTCATCAAAGATGACGGTCTCAATCCCCTGCAGTCTTGTAAAGATGACTTTGAGTCCAAGCATGAGTCTTGATAGTTCACCACCAGAAGCCGTTTTGGAAAGTGGTTTGAGATCTTCACCTTTATTCATGGAAATCAGGAACTCAACCTTGTCACTACCATTCACTGATGGTTTGCCTTCAGTAATGGAAGTCTTGAATCTTGCATTTGGCAGCATCAGCTCTTTTAGATGAACCATCACTTCTTCATCGAGCTTTCTACATCCCTTTGTGCGCACATCATGCAGTTTCTTTGCACATGCATCATATGCCTTTTGGGCAGCTGAAATCTCTTTGTCAATCCTGTCAAGATATTCCTGCTTATGGGCAAACATATCCACCTGCTGCTGCAATTCATCCTTTTTGGTCAGGATGTCTTCAATGGTTCGGCCATACTTCCGCTTGAGCTTCTGTATCGTATAGAGACGCTCTTCCATGGCATTGATCTCATCTTCTGACATATCCAATGCAGCACGCATGTTTCCAAGCGTTTCCAAAGCATCTACCATGTTGTAATAGGCATCGCTGAAAGCTGACTGCACCTTTTCCATCTCTTCATCTGCCTTCAGGGATTCAATAGCCCGCAACATGTTATAGAGACCACCCGAAACTTCTTCATCATAAGTTGTAAAGATGGCATTGAGCTTGTCATAAGAGTCTTTGACTGCCTTGTACTGTCTTTCTTTCGCTTCCAGCTGTTCATCTTCACCTGGTGTAAGGTCTGCTTCTTCTATTTCTTTGATCTGGTAAGAAAAGTAACTCAGATCATTTTCGTTATAGGTGCTGTTTAATGCCTCCTCTTTTTCCTTTTGCAGGCGGCGCAATACATCATATTTTGTACGCACTTCACGTAACAATTCATCATCCTGCAGATATCTGTCCAACAGATGAATATGCAGACTGTCCTTGAGAAGATAGGCATTGTCCCGCTGACCATGGATGTCGATTTCATCCTGCAAAGCTTCCCGCAAAAGAGACAAGGTCACAACCCTGTGATCAATACGGGTAACACTTTTGTTAGATGCATGCAGTTCACGTGTAAATGTCGTTTCCTCCTCTAATTCAAAACCTGCTTCTTCCAATACACGTGCCGCATGGGAATTCTTATTGAAGGTGAATGTACCCTCAATAATGGCTTTATCTTTTCCTTTCATGATAAAAGAGGCGCTGGCCCGCTCTGCACAAAGCAGAGAAATCGCATCGATCAGGATGGATTTGCCAGCACCTGTTTCACCAGTAAAGGCGCTGAATCCTTCTTCAAAATCGAGATTCAGCTCATCAATCAATACAAAGTTTTTAATATACAGATGTCTGATCATATAATCTTGTTCAATTCATCTATGATGGAATTGAGATCAATATGCATTTCCTTACGCAACCGCGTCTCAGCCCCCTGCTGCACATAATGATCACCAATTCCCATCCTGTGCAGTTTCATAGTAAGTCCATTATCGCACAACCAGCCAAGAATTGCTTCAGCTAATCCTCCACTTAACATATCAGACTCATAAACGAGCACTGGTTTTTCACTTTCAGCAATTTCCCTTAACATCTCTTCATCCATCGGCTTGAAGAAACGGCAGTTAATCACCGTTACCGGAATCTCATTGCCTTTGAGCTTTTCATAAATCGTATTGACCGCTGGTCCATATGCAAGAAGATACGCCTTATCATGATCTGTTACAGAAAGCATTTCCCAGGAACCAATTGCAATTTCCTGGATATTCTCTTCTGCTGGTTTTCTTACAACACCCTTTGGATAGCGGATTGCGAATGGATGTTTCTGATGGAAGGCGGTATAGAGAAGATTGCGTGCCTCATCACCATTGCGTGGCTGGGCAAGGATGAGGTTAGGAATTGGTCTTAAAAGACCAATATCAAAGATACCATGGTGGGTTTCTCCATCATCCCCGACAAGTCCGGCATGGTCAATACCGATCACTACCGGCAAATCCATGCGGCAGACATCATGGTTGATCTGGTCATAAGCCCTCTGCAGGAAAGAACTGTAGACAGGAATGTATGGACGCTTGCCAGAAATGGCAAGACCTGCCGCAAATGTCATGCTGTGCTCTTCTGTAATACCACAATCAAAGGAACGGTCAGGGTGTTTTGCAAAAAAGTTCTGCAAGCCACTGCCCTGGATCATCGCCGGGGTAAGGGCGATGATATCTTTGTTTGTATCCGCAAAATCAGATACGGTATTGGAGAAAAGATCCGCCCATTTGACATAGCCTTCCGGCACACCATGCAATGGCTTGCCTGTATCAATGTTAAATGGTCCAACACCATGCCATCTGCCTTCCCGGTCATTTTCACAATACCGGTAACCTTTACCCTTACGGGTGATGACATGTACAACAACAGGTCCATCATGTTTCTCTGCAACACGCAATACCTGAATGAGGTCCGCAATGTTATGTCCATCTACCGGTCCCATATATTCCAGGTTGAATTCACCAAAAATACCGGCATCGAGAATGGTTTCCTTGATACCCTGTTTGAATGACATCAGACCTGAATAAATCGAACGGCCAAGGTCATTATGGCTGAGGTTTTCCTTCAGGCCTTCCTTGAATCTGTTATATCCATTGGATGCACGAAGATTGGCAAAACTCTTTGCCATGGCACCAACATTTTTGGAAATAGACATATTGTTGTCATTGAACACAATGACCATCTTTCGTTTTTCTTCACCAATTTCATTTAACGCTTCAAGCGCCATGCCACTGCCAAGAGCACCATCACCAATCACTGGCACAACCGCATAGTTTTCATGATTGAGATCACGTGCCACAGCCATACCAAGGGCAGCTGAAAGAGATGTCGAACTATGTCCTGCTTCCCATACATCATGTTCACTTTCAGAACGCTTTTCAAAGCCGCTGAGACCATGGTAACGGCGCAATGTTCCAAAGGAAGATGCCCGCCCAGTCAGAATTTTATGGGTATAGCACTGGTGTCCAACATCAAAGAATATTTTGTCATGTGGTGAATCAAACACATAATGCAGGGCTATCGTCAGTTCAACAACACCGAGATTGCTGGCAAGATGTCCACCAGTTTCACTGATCGAATGGATCAGAAAACGGCGGATATCACCAGCGAGCTCATTGAGCTCACGGATGTTCATATGTTTGATGTCCTGCGGTCCAAGGATATCATAGAGATTCATAACAGATACACCCTCTCCTACTTATTGCGCACTGCTGTTTCTTCAATCAGCTCACGCAGCTCTTCAGCCTTAAACCCCTTGAACGCTTCTATCCTCTTTGCACTTTCTGCATAAAGCTCATGCATTTTCTTTTCAGCCTCTGCAAGGCCAAGCAATGTAACACTTGTCACCTTTTCATTACGCGCATCACTGTTACTCTTGCCAAACTCCTCAGCTGTCAATGTGACATCCAGAATGTCATCCTGAATCTGAAAAGCCAGCCCGATCATATCCCCAATCGTATGCCACTGTTCTACAACGCTATCATCACATCCAGCAAGTACAGCAGGAATCATCAATGCAGCAGACAACAGACAACCTGTTTTATGGGCATGGATGTTCATCAAAGCATCCCAGTCTACAGAAGTTTCCCCTTCTTCTGTATCGAGACACTGTCCAAGTACCATACCAGAAGGACCTGCCATATTGGCAAGCACACCAATTGCCTTTACCACACGTGCTGGTTCCGCTTTGCATGTTGCGGCTGTTTCAAATGCATATGTCAAAAGACCATCTCCGGCAAGAATTGCTGTTGCTTCATCAAACTGCTTATGGCAGGTTGGCTTGCCACGGCGAAGGTCATCATTGTCCATAGCCGGTAAGTCATCATGAATCAGAGAATATGTATGAATCATCTCTAATGCACAGGCAAAAGCATCCACATCTTCATCCTGCAGCCCATAGCCATGCGCTGCTGCATAGAGCATATTTGGACGAATGCGCTTGCCACCAGCCATCAAAGAATATATCATCGCTTCTTTGACACGGCTGTCAGCCACATGATTCATCATTTCAACAAGCCTGTCTTCTACTCTCATGCCTGTTCACCCCCATCATTCTCAGTCAGTTCATTGACCTTGTTTTCAAAATTCTTCAGGGAGGCATCGCAATCCTTTACAAGGGTAAGACCCTCTTCAAAAAGCTTCACTGTTTCATCAAGAGACTGTTCATTTGTTTCAAGCAGTGAAACAATCTCTTCCAGTCTCTGCATGGATTCTTCAAATGTTTTCTTCTCAGCCTTCTGCATGTTCTGCCTCCTCTATCGTCTTTTCTATCTTTGCCTGTGCACTGCCTTTGGCAAATCGCAATGTCACAAGATCATTTTTCTTTAATGTAACCGCATCAATAACCGCTTTATCATCTTTTGTCACAATGCTGTAACCGCGATCCAACACCTTCAAAGGAGAATAGGCATCGAGTAAACGCATTTCCTTTTCCAGCATCTGCCGCTTTGTCTCCAGCACATAGCCAATATTCCGGTGTAATGCTTCCGCATCGATGTCAAGCCTGTTCTTTGCCTTTGTAATGGACTGGCTGCTGTATTGCATAAGGGCAGCCTTATGTTCATTTGTCTTGGCCTGCAAGACATGGCATTCACGCATTGCCATTGTAACAAGACGGTTGCGCAAACCATTTAACAAAAGCTTCTTTCTTTGTGCAGCAGAAGTCGAATGTACAAGCTTTTCCCTGAGAATATCAAGGCGCATCACCTTGTCCCGATAAAGTATATCCGGACTTCTGAATACCGGACTATTCGAAAGCCTGTCCAGCTGCATCCGCTTATGCTGAAGGGTTGTACCAAGCGCATTTGTCATCCGTACCCCAAGGTCTTTGATATGCTTTCTAACCTCATGAATATCCGGTACGGCAGCTTCTACTGCACCAGTTGGCGTATTGGCACGATGGTCACTGACATAGTCAACAAGCGTTGTGTCTGTTTCATGACCAACACCTGTCACAACTGGTGTATGCATTGCATATACCGTACGGGCAAGCATTTCATCATTGAAACACCATAAGTCCTCAAGACTGCCACCACCACGCACCAGCAAAATCACATCATGATTGCCTTCGTCCGCCTTATGCAGCGCTTCTACAATTTTCACTGCTGCCCCTTCTCCTTGTACAGGACAGGGGTATTCATGAATTTCAGCAACAGGCCAGCGTTTCTTTAACGTAATCAATACATCCGATCTTGCGGCAGTATTGTTGCCGGTCACAAGACCAATATGCATCGGGAATGCAGGCAGAGGTTTCTTATGTGCTTCATCAAACAGGCCTTCCGCAAACAGTTTCTTTTTCAATGCTTCAAGCTGTAAGTACAAGGCACCAGTACCACCTGGCTGCATGGCTTGTACAATCAGCTGCATTCTGCCTTCTGGCATATATACCGCAATATCCCCGCGCACAATCACCTTGTCACCATTGTTCACCGGGAATTTCACATTCCTTGCAGAACTGGCGAACATGACACAGGGAAGACTGGACTGTTCATCTTTCAAAGAAAAGTACCAGTGACCACTGTATGGTCTGCGCAGGTTGGAAATTTCTCCTTCTACATAAAGGCTGTGCAGAACTGCATTGCCTTCAAGCTGTCCTTTGAGATAGCGGACAAGTCTTGAAACACTGACGACGCGCTTTTCGCTCATATGATGTCGAGAACCCTGTTGATCAGTTTATAGGCTTCATCATCACAATATTCCTTGGCAAGTTCTACCGATTCATCAATGATGATGGCTGCACTGATCTCTTTAAGGGCAAACTCTGCACAACCATTGAGCAGAATTGCCTTTTCTATCATACCAAGTCTTTCAAACTTCCAGTCTGTCAGCACTTCATCGATCCAGGCAGCATATGTATCTTTGTTGGCAATCGCTGTTTTAATCACCTTTACAAAATACGGATCTACCTGATCCACTTCCCTTTCATACGTATTCACAATCAGTTCATCAATATCTCTTTCGGCAAGCAGATACTGGTATACCGTGATCATGGCATTTTTCCGTTCTTCATGTCGATTCATCTTAATAATCTCCTGTTCCATATTTTAGCATGCAATAAGATATTTTACACATTTACTGCATGTTTGAAAGCACTGAATTTCATTTTCATCAAATACATTTCTGCATAGTACAAAAAACAACTATGCATAGTACTGCAGCTGCTGCAAATATGTGTCACAGATCACATAATTGAGCTATACGAGACAACATGCATTTCTTGATGGAATGTTCATAATGCACTAAAATTGCATAGATGAAAGACAAAGAACAGACATTATCCTGGATAAAACGATTCTGCAGACATCTTTCCACTGTCAACCACCACCGCTTTGTGGTCATGAAGAACTGCTTTGACTGTGGACTGTACTACCAGGGATTGATCCATGACCTTTCCAAGTACTCCCCTTCTGAATTTCTAGTCAGTGTGAAGTACTTTCAGGGGTATCGTTCCCCTTATATGAAGGAAAAGGAACTCAAGGGCTATTCCCTTGGCTGGCTGCATCACAAAGGCCGTAACAGACATCATTGGGAATACTGGTATGACACGATCAACGGTGTCTTTGGACCACAGCGCATGCCATACAAATACCTTGTGGAAAGTATCTGTGACAGGGTAGCGGCATGTATGACCTATGAAAAAGACAAGTACACAAAACAGAGTGCATTGAACTATTTTAATACGCGGCCTGATAGGAAGTACATGCATCCAGAGACCGCCAAAGAAATGGAAAAGATGTTACAGCTCATTACAGATGTTGGTGAACAGGAAGCATTCAGACAATTCAAAAAGGAACTTAAAACAGGAAGGAAATACTGATATGGACAAGAAGAGATTCGCACAGCAGATGGCGTTTGCCCTTGAAATTGATAAGGAGAAAAACATCTTCCGCCAGACACATTTATCCAATCATGGAAGAAATGAAAATGATGCGGAACATGCCTGGCATATGGCCATCATGGCCTATCTTCTCAAAGAGTACAGCAATGAACAAATTGATATTGCAAGGGTCATGATCATGTGTCTCATCCATGACATTGTCGAAATTGATGCCGGTGATACATATGCCTATGATGAAGAAGCAAAGAAATCCCAAAAGGAAAGAGAGCAGAAGGCAGCTGACCGCATCTTTGCCCTGTTGCCAGAAGATCAGACAAAAGAGTTACGTGCTATCTTTGAAGAATTTGAAGCTTTTGAAACACCCGAGGCAAAGTTTGCCCATGCCATGGAAAACCTGCAGCCACTGATGTTGAATGATGCCAACAATGGCGGAGATTGGAAAGAACATGATGTTGCCATCTCTTCTGTTATGGCAAGGCAGATACAGACAAAGAAGGGTTCTGAAGAACTGTTCAAATATACAAAGGAAAGACTTGAACACTATGTCAAAGTAGGTACCATCCGCAATGAATAAAGGCATAAGCATCAGAAAGATGAAAACTGATGAAATAGATGCGGTCACTGCCATCTGGCTGCAGGAAAACTGCAAAGCACATCATTTCATACCTGAAGACTATTGGCAAAGCCATGTTCCATACGTAAAGGAAGCACTATCACAAGCGGAAGTCTATGTCGCTATAAACAAGGAAACAGTTGCTGGTTTTGCCGGGTTGTATGGCAATTCTATCGAAGGTATTTTTGTTTCATCAGACATGCAATCAAAAGGTATTGGTACACAATTATTAGATTACCTGAAAGCGCACAAAGATTCGCTCACCCTTTATGTCTATGCAAAAAATACAAAGGCAATTAGCTTTTACAAGCATGCCGGATTTACTATCCAGGCATCTGGAACAGATGAAGAGACTAATGAAGCAGATTATGTGATGGTATGGCATAAGACAAATTGAAAGAGGCACTTCCGAAGAAATGCCTCTTTTCATAATCTCAATTGTGTTATTGATCAGTTGCCTTTGTAAGACTGGTCATTGTTTTTGACAATGACGTCATGTGCACCACCTTCTACGATAGAAGTTGCGGACACAAGTGTGAGTCTTGCATTCTGCTGCAGTTCCTTGATTGTGAGTGCACCGCAGTTGCACATCGTGGAACGAATCTTGGCTGTTGTCATCTGTACGTTATCATGCAGGAAACCAGCATATGGTACATAGGAGTCTACGCCTTCTTCAAAGGAGAGCTTTCCTTTACCACCAAGGTCATATCTCTGCCAGTTCTTAGCACGGTTGGAACCTTCACCCCAGTATTCCTTGACGAATGCACCATTGACAGTGAGCTTTTCACCAGGTGCTTCTTCAAATCTGGAGAAGTATCTGCCGAGCATAACAAAGTCAGCACCCATCGCAAGGGCAAGGACAATGTGGTAGTCATAGACGATACCACCATCAGAGCAGATCGGAATGTATTCACCTGTCTTTTCGAACCATTCATCACGTGCCTTTGCGACATCGATGACAGATGTTGCCTGGCCTCTGCCGATACCCTTTGTTTCACGGGTAATACAGATGGAACCGCCACCAATACCAATCTTGATGAAGTCAGCACCATGGCTTGCAAGATAGTTGAAGCCATCCGCATCAACGACATTACCAGCACCAACTTTGACAGAATCGCCATACTTGCCCTTGATCCAATCCAGGGCATCAGCCTGCCACTCGGAGTAACCATCAGAAGAATCGAGTACAAGGCAGTCTACACCAGCATTAACAAGTGCTGGAACACGTTCCTGATAGTCTCTTGTGTTGATACCGGCACCGACCATGAATCTCTTTTCATCATCGAGCAGTTCAAGTGGGTTTTCCTTATGGGAAGAGTAGTCCTTACGGAATACCAGGTAGCAGAGATGGTCTTCACTGTCCACAATTGGCAATGTGTTCAGCTTGTTTTCCCAGATGATGTCATTGCATTCAGATAGTGTAGCTGTAACAGGTGCTGTTACAAGCTTTTCACGTGGTGTCATGAAGCTTTCTGCCTTTTCTTCACCTGTCATGCGGGATACGCGGTAATCACGGCTTGTCACAAGACCAACAAGCTTGCCATCAGGTGTACCATCAACCGTAACCGGCATCGTGGAATGTCCTGTCTTTTCGACAAGGGCAAGGATTTCATTCAGTGTTGTGTCTGGTTTGATGTTGGAATCACTGACAACAAAACCAGCTTTATAATTCTTTACACGGGCAACCATCTGGGCCTGTGAAGCAATCGTCTGAGACTGGAAGATAAAAGACATACCACCTTCCTTGGCAAGTGCTACACCAAGGCGGTCTCCGGAAACAGACTGCATAACAGCAGAGACCATTGGGATGTTCAGGGAAATTGCAGGTTCTTCACCCTTCTTGAAACGGACCAGCGGTGTTTTCAGACTAACCTTGTCCGGTGTGTTTTCCTTTTTTGTAAGACCCGGAACAAGCAGATATTCACTAAACGTATGGCTTGGTCCATCGTAATATGTTGCCATGTATTCTTTCCTCCTCTTTGAAATTGTAACTATTATACATTTTTTAATCTTAAAGTAAAGGGATGTTCATGGTATAATGTCCGGCAGGAGAATAAAGAAATTATGCGTTTAAACAACAGTTATTTCTTCACCCTGCGTGAAGATGCAAAAGATGAAGATTCCGTCAGTTCAAACCTCCTTGTCAGAGGCGGTTTTATCAAGAAGAGCTCCAGTGGTGTCTATATGATGTTGCCAATGGGTCTCAAAGTATTAAAGAGAATTGAAGAGGTCATCCGTGATGAAATGGATAAGACAGGCTGCCAGGAGCTGCTCATGCCTTCCCTGATTCCAGAAGATGTTTATGTCGCATCTGGAAGACGTGAGGGTTTTGGTGCATCCATGTTCTCATTGAAAGACCGCAAAGGTATGCCATATGTGCTTGGTCCTACCCATGAAGAACTCTTTGCCCTTGCTGCAAAGATGCAGATCAGATCTTACAAGGACATGCCATTTTCCCTCTATCAGATCCAAACAAAGTTCCGCGATGAACCACGTCCACGCTATGGCCTGATCCGTGTCAGGGAATTTGCCATGAAGGACGCCTATACATTCGATAAGGATGAAGCAGGTCTTGATGTTGCTTACCAGAAGCAGTTCAATGCCTATAAGAACATCATGGACAGACTGCACCTTGACTACAAGATTGTCCGTGCTGATACAGGTGTCATGGGTGGTCTTCTTTCCGAAGAATTCCAGGCTGTAACACCGCTTGGTGAAGACATTCTTGTACTCTGTGATTCCTGTGACTTTGCCAGCAACATCGAAGTTGCGGCATGCAAACCGGAAATCCCATCTGTCAAAGAAGAAGAGCTGGAAAAGGAAATGGTGGAAACACCAGAAAGCAGAACCATTGAAGAAGTCGCTGCTTTCTTCCATAAAGACGCAAAGAAGTTTGTCAAAACACTTGTCTATAGCGTAGATGGTAAACCTGTTGCGGTTATGGTACGTGGTGACAGAGATGTCAATGAGACAAAGCTCAGAAAACTGCTCAATGCAAATGAAGTAGAATTGGCAGATGCAGGGACAGTTATGAAGGTAACCCATGCGGAAGTGGGTTTTGCTGGTCCGATTGGTATTGACTGCCCTGTCTATGCGGATGAAGAAGTACAATACATGCAGAACTTCATTGTCGGCGCAAACAAGACAAACTACCACTATACAAATGTCAATACAAAGGACTTCAAGGTAGAAGCGTATGCAGACCTCAGAAATATTATGGAAGGTGATATCTGTCCGAAGTGTGGTGGCAGAATTCACTTCGCCCATGGTATTGAAGTCGGTAATACATTCAAGCTCGGCACAAAGTATTCCAAGGCACTTGATCTCAAGTACCTTGACGCAAATAACCAGTTACAGTATGTCTGGATGGGTTCTTATGGCATTGGTCCTGCCCGTGCAATGGCTGCTATGGCAGAACAGAATGCGGATGAAAATGGTATCAACTGGCCAAAGGACTTCGCGCCATTCCAGTGTGCTATTGTCATCATTTCCACAAAGAGCGAAGAACAGGTAGAAATTGCTGAGAAACTCTACAATGACCTTAAAGCAAAAGGCATTGATGTTCTTCTCGATGACAGAGATGCGCGTCCTGGTGTCAAATTCAAGGATATGGACCTCATTGGTATTCCTTACCGCATTACTGTTGGTAAAGGTATCAGCGAAGGCAAAGTTGAACTCAAAGCAAGAACTGGTGACAAGCAGGAAGTATCCATTGATGAAGCAGTGGATGCTATGATCAGAGCATTAGCTGAATAAGCAAGGCGGGAACAACCCCGTCTTTTCATTACCCTTTTCGTAAAATGAGATTCTTGTCTTCTATCTCATAGACAATATCCGCAAGTCCATCGGTTTCCGACATATGACTCGTAAATAATAATGTTCTTTCACCACTTTTCATATAGTCATTCAGGATATTAATAACCATTGCTCTTCCTTTGTTGTCCAAAGCATCAAATGGTTCATCCAGGATGAGATATGATGGTTTTTCCATCACTGCCTGAATAATACGCATTTTCTGCTTCATGCCAAGTGAATATGTCCGGTATTTCTTCTCTATATCAGCAGTTAAACCAAATTGTTCGACATATTGCATTACTTCTTCTTTCGTTACCCTTTTGCGGATATCCGCAAGATAGAGTAGATTATCCAGACCGCTCATATTTCCAATGAATTCTGGCGCATTGATCATCACACCAGCATCAGGAATAAAGTCAACATCTTTCCGGATTACCTTTCCATCCACTATGACGCTTCCTTCATCACATCCACTGTAGCCAACAATCATCTTCAGTAAAACACTTTTACCAGATCCATTAACACCTTTGATCTGTATCTTCTTTCCCTGTTCAAATGTCACATTCACATGTGAAAACAGCTCCACATTTTTAAACTTCTTGGAAACATCTTCAAGCTGAATCATATTATTTCTCCCTTCTTACACGCCAAAGTGAATAGCGATACATAATAATACAAATGGCACATGTCACACAAAGCAATGATAATTCAGTAAACAAAACGCCCGCAAACGTAAGGCAGTGCAGACCACTGATGACATCCAGTATCAGTAAAGCAATCAACCCAACAGATACTGTTAATAATCCTTTTGTACTGCTGCCGGAAATGGATGTGCTGTTATAGAAAATCAGAAATATAACTATCACCAGCATAAATCGTATTGCATACAATACTAATAAGAGCAGATCTTGCATATTGAGGACATCCACTCCCCCTTTCAGACAACAGACACTAACGATTGTGAATATCGAAAGACAAGTAAACAGGACAAGTTCTTTCACCTGCATTTTCATCAACATCTGAAATGTCTTGTGATTGCCACATCGATATTGCATAAGTGAAATAAAGGATGGTGACTCGTTTATTTCAGAAAGAACACAGTATTCCAACAAATTCAGATACAGTATAAAGGCGACCATGTATTGAATGTTAAACGTATCGAGCATATAACCGGGAAATGTACCTGTATTCAAGAAGAACAGGTCAGTATATGCCTTCAAAGTATCTGGTGCCTGGACAAACCATACATCTGCGATAAGTATAATGACCGTTGCCATCACAACAGCACCATACCGCATTCCCCTGCTTAACATATATATCCATCCTTTCGGTTATAGATGATCAATAACGGTATGGCAAGCCACACAAGGTATTGCAAGGCGATGGACAGAAAGTCACCCGCCATAAACCATCCCGTGAAGATATTCAGCAGAATAGTTGTTTCAGGACCACTCATGATATAGAGAAGAAACATGCCATAATAAAGAAACAATGTCACATATGTAAATACCTTATGATGTGGTAACAGGGAAAAGGAAAGCACTGTTATATACAGAATGGAAAAAACCAGAAACTGCTGCAACGTAAACCACCAGACATAACCAATCACATTTCCCTGCAGCATCACAACAAGAGAGTGGATCAAAGCAACACTGACAATAAGTACAATGTTGTACATAGTAAACTGTCTGAACTTATACAGAAAATACCGAGACAATTTATTAAATCGATATGCTTCTATCATCTCAAATGGCAAAGAAAGCATAACACTTCCATAAATAAGAAACAGGATCGTAAACAGATACATATCTGTATAGGCAAGTTCCATTACTGCCTGTTCTTCAGGTATGCAAAATAAGAATACAAGCGCCAATACAGCATATAGCAAAATCTTCCAATATAGCTGTTGAATGACCCTCTTCATATATCCACCGCTTTTCTTCTCACATAAAGCAATACAAAAGAAATCAACACTGGCACAGAATTATTCAATAAGAGAAGCCAGGTATTGATATCATAGTATGAACCAGATGCCATAATGACCGATGGATTTATATATAAAGAGAATTCTCCCAAAGACATATATGTCGCAAAGCCTACGATTGTCATTCCATAATAGTAAATGTTGGATAGCAGGAAAACCTGTTTTTCACTTTTGCATGCCACCGCAAGTGTACAGGAAAGAAACGCATAGACAAATGGCATGAATAAAAACCGAATCATACCATCAAGAATATAATAGAGATAGGTGTGATTATTATAGAAACTATCTCCCAATATATCGAGCAATAATTCTCTTCCCGCATTATCCATCAGTGAACCGTTGGAAATATTGTATACAAATGCATAAAACAGCAGATATGCCACAAAGAAAGCCAGTGCCATCTTTCCTGCATAAACAGCTATTTCTTTGATGAGATAGTAATCATACTTCTTCACCCTGTAAAAGACCATATCGAACACAGAATGGAAACGACGATAGAAATAGATACCTGCAACAGACGCAAGTACAGGCACAAAGATCTGCGCAAGGTTAGTACCAAAGATGATGGTAGACTCGAAATTAATATAAGAATTTATTAACCAATCCCATATCATTGGAAATATGCCTAATGGCCAGAAAACAGAGTTTCCATACCCTGCCTGACTTCTATATTGTTCATTCGTAAAAAAAGTACCAATCATCCAGTAGAGATCCATTGTAAAAAAAGACCATAAAACCAGAATAAATAGACATATTACAGAAATCCATACAAAAAATGTATTTGCTTTATAGAAATCCCTTACAAACGCAGAAATAATCTTTGTATATTTCCTGATCATACTGTTCTCCCAATTTTGATAGACAATCGTTAATCTCTATGCTCAATATATCGTCATCTATAACAACCGTCAATATATATATATATGTTTTTTTGCATATATTTTACTATTGCTTTACAGTATATGAATAAAACCACAATAACAAAAAGAATCCAAAACCATCTTCTGGCTTTGGATCCTGTGTAATTGGTTGGTTGTGTCAGCCTGCTTTTTCCTCGTGCTGCATTCTCAGCTTTAACAATGTATCCAATAAAGCTGTTATGCACATAGAAAGCAGTATGATGATCAGTGTCCAGGCTAGTACTTCTGCTGTATTGAGGTTGAGGTTGGCAAAGTGCATACTTCTGCCAATCCCTGCTCTTACTGAAGCAACGATCTCTGCCATGATGCCTACCTTGAAACCTAATTGCAAAGCTGTCTTCATCGTTCTTAATATGGTAAAGGATAACATTGGTAACAGATGAAATCTCACTCTGAAGATGAAACTTTCCTTATAGAGAACCTGTACATCTTTCAGACTCTTATCTTCATCCAGTATGGCTGAAAAGAGCCCCTGGAATGTAACCGGAAACAGAACCATCATCGTCACTACAGAAACACTGCCTTCACTGCCTAACCATATGATCGCAAGAATCATATAACTGATGTTGGGAATGGAAGAAATCAGTGTGACTATTGGCGTAAATATTTTTTCAGTGCGCTGGTTTGCTTCATAGAGAAACAGTAATACAAGCGAAAGGAAGAGAGAAATACATAATCCTCTGATTACACGTACAAGTGTAATACCAATGGAAGACCATGTGGCTGGTTTGATGAGAAGCGAAAATAAAGCAGAAATGGTTTCGATGGGTGAAGGAATCAGGATATTGTTATTGACCTGTATAGCAATGATCTGCCATACAAGCAATATTGCAACTATGCACAATATCCTTTTTCCAATCCGCTTCTTATTGTAAGGAAACAACGGTATCTTCACCAAGTGTCACTCCAAACAGTTCAAGGAACTGTGAAAGGTTATCAGTATCTTCTTCTGCATAATATGGATTGATGCCCATACCTGCATATGCCTTGGAAACCATTGCGGCAGGAGTTGCACCAAACTGTTCACTGCCCACTTCTTCCAGGTCTTTGGCAATATCGTTTGAACCATCCTTCACACCATCTGCGTAAGCAATGATTTCATCCATGAGGCTCTTGTACATTGCCTTGTTTTCTTCTATTGTACTTTCTTCTATGAAAAGTCCTGCCTGCGGGTAACCATTCTCCCCCCATTCAGCCTGCAGATCTGCTACCTTCTTGAGGCTAAGTCCAGACTCACTGCCTTTGGCAATGGCAGCAGTCGCTGCCGGATCTGCAAGCAATGCAGCATCCGCATTACCAGAAAGCAGTGCTGCCTGCGCTTCAGAAACAGATGGATACCATGTCGCATTCATCGAAGTTTCAGGATAAAGGCTGTTATAGACAAGTCCTGGAACTGCCCCTTCTCCAAACAGGGCAAGGTTACCATCACCTTCCAGCACTGCTTCATCTTCTGCCACAATATAGAGGTTACCTGTTGTGATAATACCAGCAAGCTTATACGTTGTCTTGCCAGCAGAAGAAAGCTTTGCGCCAAGATTTGTCGGAGCAATGATCACATCATATTCCGGATTTGGATTGACAAACGCTGCCTGTAAAGGATCAGAACCATCTACCATGGTCACTTCATTGTTACCAGCTTTGACAACTGGCATCAACGCATAACCAGGTGCACCAGTCGGGGCAAGGATGTTGAGTCCTTCAACGGTGACTGCTGTTTCTGCTGTTGCTTCAGCAGATGGAGTGGCAGTTGTTTGTGGTGTGGCAGAACCACAGCCAGCAAGCATAATGCCAACAAGTAATGTTGCAATTTGTTTTTTCATTTCGATTTACCTTCTTTCTGTATTGCATTGGAACAGACCGCTTTCGCTGTGATACCGGAAATACGACCAAGTTTTCCTGTCAATGCATTGATCGTATTAATCGGTGCATCCATTGCTATGGAAACCATGGCAATGTTTCTTTCCCTGTACGGAATACCCATTCTGCCGATGATAAACGATGCATATTCATGCAATACAGCATTCATTTCATTTGTGCTATCAGGATTTTCTACGATGATAGCGATGAGTGCCATTCTGTTTCCTTCCATATGTCCTCCAAAAGAAATGGTTCCTGCCTGAACAGGAACCATGAAAACAGTATTGTATGTGAACTGTTGTATGGTCGCTTTCCGTTCAGCACTGCTTTGCGGTCAGGTCATTACACTTATTTCTTATTTTCAATTTCAGCAAGGATATCCGTGATGAAATCATCCAGAGACTTCTTCACTGCTTCCTTAGAACCAAATCTTCTTTCGGTGACTGCACATTCAGCAATTTCACCATCACCGACAACCAGTTCGAGTGGAATCTTGTGCATCTGAGCCTCACGGATGCGGTAACCAAGCTTTTCATTGCGGTCATCAAGCTCTGCACGAATACCCTTCTTCTTGAGAAGCTGTGTTACTTCAGCGGCATAGTCACCATGGACTTCACTGTTGACCGGAATGACTACGGCCTGACGAGGCGCAAGCCAGAGTGGGAGAATACCCTTTGTTTCTTCCAGCAGGAAGGCCACAAAGCGGTCAAGGGAACCAAGGATGGCTCTATGAATGACAACTGGTCTTTGCTTGGAACCATCTTTGTCAACATATTCCAGTTCAAAACGTTCTGGCAGCTGGTAGTCAAGCTGGATGGTAGAAAGGGTTACTTCATGACCAATAGCACTATTGACCTGTACGTCAATCTTTGGACCATAGAAAGCAGCTTCACCTTCTGCTTCATAGTAGTTGACACCCATTTCCTTCAGTACTTCTCTGAGTTCTGCTTCACTTCTTTCCCAGAGTTCATCATTACCGAAATACTTGTCGGTATTGTTTTTGTCTCTTAAGGAAAGACGGAAGGAATATTCCTTGAAACCAAAGTCATTGTAAACATCGAGAATCATCTTTGTGATGGCCTTGATTTCAGAGGCAATCTGGTCTGGTCTGCAGAACAGATGAGCATCATTCTGGGTAAAGCCACGTGTTCTTTCAATACCAGTCAGTGCACCACTTGCCTCAAAGCGGAAGTCATCCGCAATTTCTGCAATGCGCACTGGCAGGTCTCTGTAAGAATGCAGCTTTGCCTTATACATGACCATGTGTTCCGGGCAGTTCATCGGACGAAGCACATATTCATCGCCATCTCTTTCCATGATCGGGAACATGTCTTCTTTATAGTGGGCAAGGTGTCCAGAAACCTTATAGAGCTTAGTGGACGCAACAGAAGGTGTCTTGACATGGACATAACCTTCGCTGATTTCCTTGTTCATGATGTAGTCGGAAAGAATACGTCTTGTGGTAAAACCATTTGGCAGCCACATCGGAAGACCACCACCAACCGTCTCGGAGAACATGAACATTTCCAGTTCCTTACCGAGTTTTCTGTGGTCTCTGGCCCTTGCGTCTTCAAGATCTGCAAGATGGGCATTGAGTTCTTCTTCAGTAGGCAAGCATACACCATAGATTCTCTGCAGAACCTTGTTGTTCTTGTCACCCTTCCAATAGGCACCAGAATGCTTTGTCAGCTTGAAGTAACGGCACTGCTTTGTGCTTTCAACATGAGGACCACGGCAAAGGTCTGTGTAGTCACCCTGGGTATACATGGAGATGTTTGTGCCATCTTCCATACGTTCAATGAGGTCAATCTTATATGGATCATCCTTGAACTGTTCCAGTGCTTCTTCTTTGGAAATTTCATGTCTTACAATGCGCTTGTCCGCCTTGCAGCACTTCTTCATTTCCTTTTCAATCTTAGCCAGGTCATCATCACGGATGACATCATCGCCAAGGTCCACATCATAGTAGAAACCTTCTTCTACAACCGGTCCTACCCAGAATTTTGCCTGTGGGTACAGATGTTTGATAGCCTGTGCCATGACATGGGCGCAGGAATGATTCAGCATAGCAAGCTTTTCATCATTTTTGAAATTGATCATTGTCTCCTCCTTAACATAAAAACAGCATCCTCAACATAAGGACGCTGTTGTATTGCGCGGTACCACCTTAATTCCCATGCATTGCATGGACGCTCATTGTGCCTTAACGCGGCTTACGGCCTTCCCTTTCGGGTGCTGCTTGCAGGGAGTAATTCTGAAATGACGCATTCTGCTTACACCAGCCGCAGAACTCTCTATATTGTCCGTTCCAAAACCATGTCCTGGTCGTTGCATTTCATGCATATTATGGACTTTACCAAATTGATTGTCAATCAGAATAATGACATCTGGTTGCTTTCTGACATTTCGCCAATTGCCCCAAGTGTTTCCAGTTTTTTCAGCATTGTACCAGACAGCTGGGTGCGCTTGAGAATATCTTCCTTCGAAAGGAATGGATGGGCATTACGGGCTTCCACAATACTTTTGGCAACGTTGGCACCAAGACCATCAATTGCCGTAAATGGCGGAATGATGACATGCTTGTCCTCTTTGGAAACAGAGAAATGGGTTGCCTCAGATGTATTGATATCCACATTGGCAATGCTGTAACCACGGGCATACATCTCTTCACAGACTTCCAATGTTGTATACAATGCCTTTTCCTTATTGGTCACAGGATTCAGGGCATTGCGGTCATTTTGTCTTTCCGCAATATCCTTCATTCTTTCCTGTATTGCTTCAAAGCCCTTGGTCATCGTTTCAATTTCATAGGCATCACACCGTAATGAAAGAAACTGCACATAGAAGCTGTGCGGTTCATGTACCTTATACCAGGCAATGCGCACGGCCATCATAACATAGGCAACCGCATGGGCCTTCGGGAACATGTACTTGATCTTCTTACAGGACTCAATATACCAGTCAGGTACATTGTGTTTCTTCATGTTTTCTTCCTGGTCTGGACGCAGGCCTCTACCCTTTCGGACATCTTCCATGGTCTTAAACGCATCCAATGGCTCGAGTTTCTTTTCCATGAGATATGTCATGATATCATCACGACATCCGATAACTTCTGACAGAGGATGTCCCTGTCTGACAAGTTCCTGGGCATTACCTGCCCATACGTCTGTACCATGGGAAAGACCAGAAATAATAACCAGGTCACTGAATTTCTTCGGTCTTGTTTCTTCCAATACCTTTCTTGTCGTACGGGTACCAAACTCCGGCAGACCAAGTGCACCGGTTTCTTTCTTATAAATCCGAGGATCTGCCCGTAGTGCTTCATCACTTGAGAATAAGGACAATGTTTCCGGGTCATTCATCGGTATATCCATCGGTTTCTTCTCTGCCACATTCTGCAACAACCGCATCGCGGTCGGGTCAACATGACCGAGAATATCAAACTTCAGGACATTATCATGAATATCATGGAAGTCGTAATGGGTTGTCATCCACGGTGACTGTGGATCGTTTGCCGGAAACTGGACTGGTGTAAAGTCTTCTGCCTCATGGTCTTCCGGAATGATGATAATACCACCCGGATGCTGACCAGTTGTACGCTTGACATTCTGACAATGCGACGCAAGATATTCCTTCATCGGTCTCCTCATATTGTCAATATTCATCTTTTCACAATAGCCAGAGACATAACCAAAGGCAGTCTTTTCTGCGACAGTACCAATCGTTCCGGCACGGAAAGCATGTTTTTCACCAAATATCTCACGAATGAAGGCATGAGCACGCCACTGGTATTCATTGGAGAAGTTCAGATCGATATCCGGTACCTTGTCCGCATTAAAGCCAAGGAAGGTCTGGAATGGGATGTTATGACCATTGCCCTTCATGATGGCTCCACAATGTGGGCATACCTTGTCAGGCAGGTCAAAACCGGATTTGATTTCCGGATCATCGATCCATTCACTATAGTGGCAATCAGGGCAGAGGTAATGTGGTTCAAGCGGATTGACCTCTGTAATACCAGCCATCGTTGCAGTAAAGGAAGAACCTACCGAACCACGTGAGCCGACAACATAGCCATCTTCGTTACTCTTTTTGACAAGCAGATGGGCAATGTAGTAGTGCACACCAAAACCATTGCGGATGATGTTATCGAGCTCTCCATCCAGTCTTTCCGTAACAATCTCTGGCACTTTGCCTTCAAAGCCATACATGCGCATAGCTGTGTCATGACAGATCTTTCTCAGCTTGTCATCAGAACCTTCAATCGTTGGTGGGAAGGTTCCATCCGGCACCGGACGATAATCTTCCAGTTCATCAAACAGTTTATGCGGGTTTTTGATAACAATCTCATCAATGAGTTCCGGGTCTTCCAGCCATGCGAATTCCTGTTTCATCTCATCGGTAAAACGGATATGCTGCTCGGGATTCTTTGTCTTGAAGCGCAATGCATCATCGCGGATATAGAGCGGATGAGCTACCCCGCCTACGCCCTGGGCCATGATATACACATCGCGGAAGATCTTTTCTTCTTTGCGGCAATAGTGTGCATCACTATCCGCAATGACTGGCTTATTGAGTTTTTTAGCCATGCGGATAATGCGTTTCATAACTTCTTTGAGTCTGTCCACAGATGGCACATTGCCAAGGGCCAGGAAGACAGAGAAGTTGGATAGCGGCTGCAGTTCAACATAGTCATAGAAGGACATCGCCTCTTCAAGACGCGCATCATCCCCATTGCAGGCAAGTTCAAATACATCGCTGTTGTAGCAGGCTGTACCAAACAGGAGATTCTTGCGATGAGAGGCAAGGGTTGAACGCAGTATTCTTGGTTCTGCCGCAACATCCCCTGCGCCATCTTTGGCAGATTTGCCAAGTACGGCAAGTGTACGGATATTGGACTCTGTCACAAGTTTATACAGGTCTTTGATACCATCATGGTTTTTCGCAACCACACAGATATGTGACTTTCTCACCTTCTTATAGGCATCAAAGTCCTGTGTCTTTTCATCAAGGTCACGGATGGTAACGCAGTTAAACTTTTCCCTTGCGTCCGTTAACATGCACATAAACACACCAGCCAATGCCTCAGCATCATAGTCAGCACGGTGGGCAACTTCTTCATTGTATTCAACCCGGTAATAACGGGAAATGTTGCCAAGTCTGTAGGCACGCTTGTCCTTGAGAATGGCACGTGCCATGTCCAGTGTATCGATGACCGTATTGGTCAGTGGCGGCTTGCCAATTTTTCTTAATTCCTCATTGAAGAAGTAGTAGTCAAATGTTGCATTATGGGCAACAAGTACCGCATCTCCAATCCAGTTGACAATTTCATCACAACATTCCGCAAAGGACTTTGCGTCAGCTACCATGGCATTGGTGATGTTTGTCTTATTGGTGATAAAAGCAGGAATTGGATGTGGTGGTTTGATGAACATCTGTAATCTGTCCACAACCGTACTGTTTTTGATTTTGACCGCACCAAATTCAATGATCGAGTCAAAGTAACAGGAAAGACCGGTTGTTTCAAGGTCAAAGGAAACATATTCACAATCATCGATTTTCTCATCTGTAGCATTGCGCACAATGGTCAGCCTGTCATTGGCCATGTTCATCTCACAGCCAAAACCGACTTTGAAGGATCTGTCCGGATCTTTCTTTCTGACAGAAAGGCACTGGTCATATGCTTTTTTGAAGGACTGTACATCCGCATGGTCGGTGATGACTATGCCTTCATGACCAATGTCATAGGCATACTGGATGACGGTTTTGACATCACATACCGCATCCATTTCTGACATATTTGTATGCATATGCCACTCAATGCGCTTGTTTTCCGCATTGTCCTTCGGCATGGCAGGTTTTTCCAGCTTTGTGATACCGGATGCCATCACGCAGAGGTCTCTTGCAAAATTGTCCATTTCAATGCGCCCATAGATGCGCACCCTGTCACCATTGCTGATTTCATGCATCGTTTCCCGATCAAGTGATCTGCCTTCAAACCGCTTGACGAGAATCGCATCTGTACCGTCATAGACCTTCATGGTCTGGATGAGTTTGCCAGACTTTGTTTCAATTTCTTCTAATGAAAAGATATCCGCATCAAACTGGATGTCATTCATCGGGGATTGGACATCTTTCAATGCAATCACTTCATAGTCTTCTTCTTTGAGGCGGTAGTATTTCTTCTTTGGTTTGGCTTCTGCAGGAGCTGGTGCTTCCGGAATGATATTTAACATGACATCCGGAATGTCCTGCTGTACCTGCTTTTGCAAAGAACACGATAAATGCATTTCGCCAATACCGACAGTATTGAGGAATTCCTGCATTTCCGGAAGGTAGGAAGAAGAAATGTCTGCTTCATTTTGTGAGATGCATAAGAAATCAATCTTCCGCTTTTCACTGTCATAGGTAAATACCTTGCCGGCAAGCATTGTGCCGTGTCGCGCAAAAAAGTAATCAAGATATGCAGAAAGCATTGCAAGTGAACAATCCGCACGGTCCGCATGGATGAGTATATTAACAGATGAACCAGTGAGATCACTGATTCTGTCAGAAAGATATTCATAGGAATTGCGGCTGAGAAGCTCTGGAACATGCAGCTCAATGTCAAGCCTGTTCTCCGCACGATAAAAACGCAATGCCTCAATGCCTGCTTCACAAAGCACCGGATCTTCATTTACCAGTTTTCCGTGATCGATATCCTTCAATAATTCACTCATAACACACCTCGAATCGCTATTGTACCATAAGAGAAGAAAAACAAGGGCAGTTTATCCTGCCCTGTATCATGTCTTTCACAAAATACTTAACGGCTCAATTTGGCAAAGGCACTGCGAGCCGCATTCTGCTCTGCCTGTTTTTTGCTTGAACCGGTTCCTGTTCCCATGACAAGACCATCAATCATGCAGTTCATGACAAATTCCGGACTGTTGGCAGGTCCTGTTTCTTTGACAAGGACATAGTGTACCTGACGGCTGCTGTCAGCCTGCACATATTCCTGCAGCTTTGTCTTGTAATCATGTATGACACCAACATCTTCCGGATGGGCAAGGCGTGGTGTGATCACTTCATCCAGAATATTATCGACTGCTGAAATACCCTGGTCGAGAAACAATGCGCCAAGAAAGGCTTCCATCATATCCGCAATGATGGCATCCTTTTCTCTGCCACCAGATTTTTCTTCCCCTGCACCAAGCAGCAGAAAGTCATTGAGATGTAATTCTCTTGCATACATGGCAAGTGCTTTTTCACAAACAAGCTGGCTTCTGAGCCTTGTCATCTGTCCTTCCGACAGATTGAGTGGCCAGATGGCATTACTGCTCCATAGCTGCAAAACCGCATCTCCCATGAATTCAAGACGTTCATTATCATGTTTGCCATGATGTTCATTGGCATAAGAGGAATGCATAAAAGCCTGATGGACAAGATCCGTATTTCTGACTGTAATCCCTCTGTTTGAAAGCCATTCTGTAATATCCACGACTGATTCCCCCCTTAATCTGTATACGCAGTATTTTTCCGTTGTGCTTCATCGAGCAAAGCACTATAAGCACTATTTTCCATATCATTCACAATCATCTGTGCATCACTTCTTGCCGTATTGATAATGGCAGTATCAGTGACGAGGTTGCCAATGATAAAATCCGGCAGACCGCTCTGCCTTGTTCCAAGTATATCACCAGGACCGCGAAGTCGTAAATCTTCATATGAAATCTCAAAGCCATTGCATGTCTTTACTAAAACACGCAGTCTTTCCATGCTCTTTTCATCCCGCGTATCACTCAGCAGCCAGCAATAACCCTTCTCACTGCCACGCTGTATTCTGCCCCGCAGCTGATGTAACTGGGAAAGACCAAACCGGTCCGCATCATAGACAATCATGCCAGTCGCATTGACGACATTCATACCAACTTCCACAACTGTCGTACTGACAAGAATCTGCACTTCATTAGCCGCAAATGCCCGCATGATGTCCTGCTTTTCCTGTGAACTCATCTTTCCATACAGCATGGCAACCTTGTACTCTGGGAAAAGCTTCTGCACATTCTCTTTGACTTCTGCCACATTGCGTACATGAAATTCTTCATTCTTTTCAACTGCTGCACAGATGATATACAACTGCCTTCCCTTGGCAAGCAAAGCCTTTACTTCATCGAGCACACTACGGAAACTGTTCTCTTCAATATAGCAGGTAACAGGTATCTTTCTTCCTTCCGGCATTGTTTCAATGGTCGAAATATCCATATCACCAAAGACCGTTGAAGCAAGGGTTCTTGGAATTGGTGTAGCAGACATCAATAAGAAATCACACATGACACCCTTTTCCCGCAATACCCTTCTTTGTTCTACACCAAAGCGCTGCTGTTCATCTGCGATGACAAGTCCAACCCTTTGGAAACTCACATCTTCTTCCAGCAATGCATGGGTACCAGTCACGATATCAATCGTTCCTTCCATCAGCCCACGCTTCACTTCTTCTTTTTCTGCTTCACTCATCCCACTGTACAGCAGGGCAATATGCAGGTTTTCACCTTTCAATAAGGAGCTGATACTTTCATAGTGCTGTCTCGCAAGGATTTCTGTTGGCGCAAGAAGTGCTGCCTGGTAACCACTATTGACACAGGCAAGCATCGCAAAAGCAGCCACAGCTGTCTTGCCACAGCCGACATCTCCCTGCACCAGCCTGTACATCACATGGTTACTGCTCATATCCGCAAGGATTTCATTGAGCACGGTGCTCTGGTCCTTTGTGAAAGAAAAAGGAAGGCGGTCTACTGCTGCTTTGATCGTTTGTACATCAAATCTGCGCGGCTCTTTATATAACCCGGTAGAATTCTCATTTTTCAGTAATATCATTGCCGTAAAGAACTTCAGAAATTCTTCATACTTCAATGTCCTGTAGGCAGCTTTGACATCCTGCATGGTTGAAGGAAAGTGTACGGCCCGGATAGCCGCAAACCTGCGCATGAGGCGATAGCGGGCAATGAAAGGCTCTGGCACAATATCATGTATTTCATTCTGACAGGATTCATAGACACGACTGATCGCATCACGCACCATCTTCTGTGTAATGCCGGCACGCAATGCATAGACAGGTGTAATCAAAGGATGGTCTGTTAATGGTTTTGTATCATAATTCATGGCAGTGACCCTGTCTTTGCCCATATAGACACCAGTAATGGTTATCCTGTCACCTTCTCTGAGTTTTGAAGCCCAGGGACGATTAAAGATGGTTATGCGCAGCACATGTTCATCCACCATCACTTCAAAACTGCTTGTCACAAGCTTTCCCTTGCGGAATGATCTGACCCTGGAAACAAGTTCTCCTTCAAAGGTCACATGTTCCTTTACCTTCCACTGTTCATACGGTGCTGTATTGAGCACATCATACCTGGTCGGGTAATAGGAAAGCAAAGCATCTGTATCATAAATACCAAGCCTGTTTAACACTTCAATTTTCTTTTTCGTCAGTTTCAGACTTTTATCAGCGAGGTCCATATGTATGCATTATACCGCAAACTAACAAATGAGGCACCTCATAGATGCCTCATGTATATGAATTCAGATGTCCGCAACAACACGGCAGGGAAGTCCCGTCATCTCTGCAAAATGCATGGGATAGGTATGTGCCATAAATGTTTGACCATGTTGTAACAATGTTTTGAGATTACAAAGATTTTCTACCACAAACACACCATGGTCTGCACAATACTGGTCAGCCACAACATGTTCTTTGCCTCTTCGTACACCTGCACAATCCACACCGATGATGGATACCTTCTTTTCGACAAGGGCTTTGATCAGATCATCCGACAGTTGGGGATGTTCTTTGAAATAAGTATTTGTACCATACCCTGTTTCTTCAATGAAACCGGTATGAAACGCCACAAACATATCCTTTTCTGCTTGTTCAAGCGCAATATCAGAAATCTCGATGTCCCTGTCTTTGATATGATTGACATCAAAGACAATGCCTTTTCGTTCTGTATAGTCCAACGGAAATGTCTTGTTCATCACATCAAAATGCGTACCAAGATGACCGGTAAATGCTTTCTTCTCATTATTTTGAGCATCTTTTACAAGCGCAGGTGTGACAAGCAATGTAAGATCAACCTTCATTCTTGTTCAGCTCCATATGACGCAGAATGATTGCACGGATGATATCAGCCGCAAGGCGTGCATCATCATTGCATACGCAATACTTGTATTCCCGCATCATATCCAGTTCCTTTTCGGCCTTGGCAAGACGCTGCTGTACTACTTCTTCCGCTTCTGTACCCCTGCCACGGATTCTCTTTTCAAGTTCCTGCATGCTTGGTGGAACAATAAAAATCGTCAAAACATCCGGTACTTTTTCCTTGATCTGCTTACAGCCTTCCACCTCAATTTCAAGCAGGACATTCTTGCCTTCATTGCGCAGACGTTCTACTTCTTTCAGTGGTGTTCCATAGTAGTTGCCAACAAACTGTGCCCATTCAAGAAGACCGCCTTCATCACGTGTGCGCAGGAATTCTTCCTTTGAAACGAAATAGTAATTCACACCGTCCTTTTCCCCTTCGCGCATCTTCCTTGTTGTCATGGAAATGCTGAGACCAAGGTTCAGATCAGGATCGTTGATAAACTGTTTGAGAATTGTCCCTTTGCCTACACCTGAAGGACCGCTGAGTACAATCAAAAGACCTTTTGCCATAGTGTTACTCCTTTTTCAAATAGGTTACTCAATTCTTGTGTTTCCGTCAATGCAAAGCATATGTGGTATAATCGTGCAGAAAGAAGGTCTGTATGGCATTAGATGGAATTATATTACACAAAATAACCGCAGGCATAAGAGAAGTACTGCCAGCGAGAATTCAGAAAATATATGCAATTTCCCCAATGGAAATCCTGTTTCAGCTCCATGGGGCTGATGGCAGAAAACAGTTATTGATCAGCTGTCATTCCGTATATAACCGGATGCTGTTAACAAAACGAAGCTACCCTGCGCCAATGGAACCGGGTAATTTTGTCATGGTTCTGCGCAAACACCTGGAAGGTGCTTCTATTGAAGATGTACAGCAGGCAGAACTTGACCGCTGGTGCACATTCACCATCCGCAGAAGAAACAATCTCGGTGACCTGGAGAAGTTGCGTCTTGTGGTAGAACTGATGGGCAACTATGCAAACATCATCCTGGTTGGTGCAGATGGAAGGATTATCGATGCGCTCAAGCGCATTCCCCCTTTTGAAAATAACCGTAGAACCATCCAGGCAGGTGCACAATTTACAGAAGTTGACCCACAGCATAAGAAAGATCCTTTTGTTGAGAAAACAGTAGATCCCAACAAGTCTCTGACTGCCCAGTTTGGTGGTTTCTCTCCATTTCTTTCAAGAGAAGTAGAATACCGCATGCATCATGGACAGTCCTTTGCGTCCATCATGGAAGAAATGGATGCTTCTGATAAACTGTATATTGCAAATGATGAAGACAAGCCTGTGTTCCATTGCATTGAGCTGACACATGTTGGCAGATGCAAGAGTTATCCATTGTTTGAAGCGTTTGACATCCTTTACTACCATCGGGAAGAAAAAGAGAGAATCCGGATGATGAGCGGTGACCTTGTACATTTCTGCAAGAGAAGTCTCAAACATGAATCTCAGAAGCTGCCACGCCTCTATAAGGAATATGATAATGCCCTGGATTGTGACAAATGGAAGAAGTATGGAGACCTGCTCTATACATGGAATGTATGTGACACCAAGGGTATGCAGGAAATTGAGCTGGAAGATTATGAGACCGGTGAAATGATCAAAGTCCCTCTCGATGAGCGCTTTGATGGAACAACAAATGCCAAGCGATGCTTTATCCGTTATAACAAGCTCAAAAAGGGTCAGCAGTACATGAAGGAACAGATTGCCATCTGTGAAAAGGAAATCGATTACTTTACAGGACTCTTGGAACAGCTTGACCAGGCAGATGTAGAAACCGCAAAGGAAATTGAAAAAGAACTGGAAAAACTCGGTTATCTCAAAGCAAAGACACATAAGGGAAAACGGAAAAAAGGTAAAGAAGAAAAACTGCATATATCTGAAGTGACTACCCCTTCCGGAATCCGGATCAGCTGGGGCAGAAACAATATGCAGAATGATGCATTAACATGGCATACCGCCCGCAAGGAAGAAGTCTGGATGCACGCCAAGGATTACCATGGTGCCCATGTTGTCATTCATGATGAAAACCCGGACGAAGAGACAATGCGCATTGGTGCAAACATTGCTGCTTACTATTCCAAGGGAAGAAATTCTTCAAGTGTACCTGTCAACTACTGTAAAGTGAGACAGCTCAAAAAAATTCCGGGCGCAAAACCCGGAATGGTACAATTGACAAATTATCACACGATCTATATTGATCCTGATGATGATCAGCTTTCAGAACTTGGCATATCGCTCTGATGACTGACCATATTGAGCAGTTTGCGCACTTCAAACATACGCAGCTTGCGGTACTGCCCCTGTCTCAGATTGCCGATTTCAAGGAAGCCGTAACCGATGCGGTTCAGCCTTGTCACCTCACAATGGAAGTATTCCATCATACGGCGGATTTCCCTGTTTCTGCCTTCATAGATCGTGATGCGTATCACGGTCTTTTTCTTTCCTTCAAGACGGGAAACAAGCTCAATATCACATGGCAATGTCATACCATCATTGAGCTTTATGCCACGTGACAGCATCCTCAACATCTGATCACTCAATACACCATTAACAGCCACTTCATATGTCTTTGGCAGATGGAACTTTGGATGCATCATCGCATTGGCAAACTCACCATCATTGGTCATCACCAAAAGACCTGTTGTTTCATAGTCAAGTCTTCCAACCGGGAAAATTCTTTCCTTCATCGGTCCAAAGCAGTCCATCACTGTTCTTCTGCCCTTATCATCCCTGACTGCAGAAATACACTGCTTTGGTTTGTTCAGAAGGTAGTAAACCTTCTGTTCTTTTTCTATTTTATGTCCATCAACGACTATTTCATCATCTTTCGATACTTTAAAGCCCATTTCTTTGATCGTGACGCCATTGACTTTCACCCGTCCTGCTTTGATCAATTCCTCAGACTTGCGGCGTGAAGCAATACCTGCTTCTGCCATAACTTTTTGCAGTCTTTCCATCCTTTACTCCTTTCAGTGGTGATTCTGGGTATTTCCCCAGAATGCGCTGCCAGCATGTGAATAATCATTCATGAGCACAACCGGAATGCGGGCAAACCGCACATCGCTTTTGGCAAGTATGGCACAGGCAGAAAGCCGTTTTCTGCCATCAATGCACACATAGCCTCCATCTTTGCGATTCACTTCTACCGGTATGGCAACACCCCGTTTCCTGATGCTTTCCAATAGCATTCCAGGATCACATGGTTCATATTCAATTTCAGAGAGATTCACAATAGTATTAATCATAACCCGCGCCAAAGTATACCCGAGTTTTTACGGGATGACAATAACATACGCAACAGGAAGCTTTGCACGCTCTTTGAAAAAAGAGGCTGGTGAAAGACAGTCATTGCGCCTTCCATACCTGCTGTTATAAAAGTGCAGCAACCCACCTTCTTCTTTCTGGTATGTTGCATAATGCGCACCAGATGAATGAAAGTAGAGCACAATGCCCATGGAAGACTGTTCCATTACTTGCAGAACACGATTCACAGTTCCACAATGCAATGTGACAGGCAGTCTCCTTTGCTTCAGATAGCGGTACAAATGCAATACATTGACACCAAGAGTGCCCTGCAAAAATGTACCTTTATTCAATCCTTCTGCTGTTTCCTGCATGAAGGGTTCATATCCATACATCTTCATCAGATTATAGGCCGCAATCCAGCCACAACCTTTCCGCTTTGTATCAAAATAACCAAAAGGAATCGCAGAAAACAGAGACTGGTTGATAATATATCCTTCTTCATCAAACGCCGCATCTTTGACAATACTGCGCCAGGGATCCATCATACGGACCATCTTTCTGCCTTTTTCAAAGTAAAGGTTTGTGGAAAGAACATTGCGCAATACAGCATCCGGATGCTCATAGATGATACGGGATGGATGGTAGCGGGAAGTGCATAGTGCACTCAGACACATGACGACATCTCTTAAAGAATCGGAAGGTACATTACTTGTGTCAAGAGAAACAACAAGTGCATCATCCTTGTGTTCAATATGAACAAAACATACCGGACTACCATCCATCTGCAATTCCAGCACATCCATAAAATGCGGCAGATCTGCCGCATGTATGTTACGAAAACGGATTTTCATCATTCCTCGCTGCCAAGATGACGGATGACATAAACTGCCCTGCGCAATATATCCGCATCATTATCATATGTCATCAAAGCTGAAGCATCGATCAATGATACCCATCTCATTTCACTGACTTCTTCTTCCTGTACTTTGGCTTCTCCACCACTCTTGCAGGCAAGGAAATATACCACTTCCTTTTCTACGTCTTCTTTTGGAGAATACATCGTCTTCTCACGGAAACCATCAATGAAAGAAATATCATAGCCGGTTTCTTCTTTTACTTCCCTCTTTGCGGTATCATGTTCGCTTTCCCCATCTTCCACATGTCCTTTTGGAAAACACCAGTGTCCCTGCTTTTGGCGGATCAGAAGCACTTCTGGTTTGTCTGTAATACGATTGAGAATAACAGCACCACAGGATTTTTCATGTTTTATCAGTGTCATAAATACCTCGATTCCGTACTCTATTATAGCATCATAGAAAAGAAAAAGAGAGTACGCAAACTTCTATTCACATACTCTCATATTTGTCCAAAAAAGAACTTTAGTTAAACTAAAGTCCTTCTTTATAGCAGTCATATTATTCAGAAATCTTCTTTGCGAAATCATAGCCATATTTGCGGCAGTTTTCAATCATCGCATCATCTGGTACCCAGATGCCTTTGAGACCTTCATCTACCACTTCAAAGCCACATGCAGTAAGTTCATCACTGAGTTTCTTGACAGCTTCACCACTCCAGCCATAGCTGCCAAATGCTGCACCCTTCTTGTTCTTGAAGGCACTGCCCTTGATGATTTCAATCATACCAGCAATGCTGTAAAGGTAACCGTGGTTGTATGTTGGTGAGCCAAGCAATACAGCCTTGGAACGGAATACTTCTGTCAGAATATCACTCTTGTCTTCCTTGGCGGCATTGATGAGCTTGACTTTGATTGTTTCATCATAGTTACGGATACCATCCGCAATGCATTCAGCCATGATACGTGTGGAATTCCACATGGTATCGTAAATGATAGCAACCTGGTTTTCCTGATAGTTATCAGCCCATTCAAGATACTTCTCTACAATCTCAGTGACGTTTTCTCTCCAGATGACACCATGGCTTGGTGCAATCATGGAAATTGGCAGGTTCATGCCAAGTACTTCATTGACCTTCTTTGTAACAAGGTTGCTGTAAGGTGCGACGATATTTGCATAATACTTGATTGCTTCCGCAAAGATTTCTTCTTTGCAATTGACATCATTGAACAAAGACTCTGTTGCATAGTGCTGACCAAAAGCATCATTCGAGAAGAGAATTGCTTCAGAGTCAAGATACGCAAACATTGTATCCGGCCAGTGCAGGAATGGTGCCTGGATGAATGTCAATGTGGACTTGCCAATGTTGAGTGTATCACCAGTCTTGACATTGATGTAGTTCCAGTTCTGATGATACATGCCGCGCAGAATCTTCTCACCTGCTGCTGTGCAGTAAATCGGTGTATCCGGAATTTCACGCATCAGTTCAACAAGTGCACCAGAATGGTCTACTTCATTGTGACACATGACAATGTAGTCAATGTCATGCAGATTGATTTCTTCTTTCAGTCTTGCAACAAATTCCTTATCGAATGGCTGCCATACTGTATCAATCAATACAGTCTTCTCATCGCGGATGAGATATGCATTATAGGATGAACCATGATTTGTAGAAAGTTCATCACCATGAAATGTCTTTAACTGCCAGTCAATCTTGCCAACCCATGTGACAAGATCAGTTATCTTTTTTCCCATATTTCCTCCTTCAGGTTCCACAAGCTATTATTGCGGAATCTTTTGCATTGTCAATCAGAATGATCACGCAATATTTCCCTTTCTGCATCTGTCAAAGGGTATTTCTCAATCAGATCCTTGCGGTATTGCATTGTTCTTTCCAGTGCCTTCCTTTTGCGCCATGCATTGATCTTTGCATGGTTGCCTGACAAAAGCACATCGGGCACACGTTTCCCTTCAAACTCAATCGGTCGTGTATATTGGGGATATTCAAGGCGCATTGTTTCAAATGACTCTTCCTGAAGGCTTTCCTTGCGTATGACACCATCCAGCAGTCTTACAATGGCATCGCTGATGACCTGGCTTGCCAGCTCACCACCGGTGAGAATATAGTCGCCGATGGATATGCATTCATCCGCCTCGTCATAAACCCTTGCATCAAAGCCTTCATAATGTCCTGCCACAAAGACAATATCTTCAAGCTCTGCCAGCTCATGTGCCTTCTTTTGTGTAAATGGCTTGCCACAGGGATCCATCAGAATAATGCGGCTGTTATCACTGGAAGCTGCCCGGATGGCTTTGATAACCGGTTCACACCGCATAACCATGCCAGCCCCACCACCACATGGTGAATCATCGAGATGACGGAAACTACCATCCGCATAGTCGCGGATATCTACGATTTGCGTAGTAAGAATACCTTTATTTCTCGCTCTTTTGATTTGAACTGTTTCAAGAAATCCATCATAGTTTTCCGGAAACATTGTCACATATGTCAGTTTCATACCTGGTTATTCTAACAAAAATGACATCTGTAATACAGATGTCATGGCTTTTACGCAAGTTCTTTTTCGATTTCTTCTCTCTGGTAGATACTATAATCACCCAGCATGCGGTCAATGATGGAATGACGTTCTTCATCAGAAACTTCCGGATTATGCAAAAGAGAATTGTTTGTGGAAATAATCTCAGCAGTTGTGAAAGTACGTTCTTCAAGATAGTAGCCGAGTGAACCGGATTCATATCTGTGGATCTTATATCCAAAGCTCTCCAGAACATTCATGTTGTCATACATCGTTCTTCTTTCAAGATCGATGCCATAGTCATCATGAAGGTAATGCATCATGTCCCTCGTTGATAAAATGTGTTCGCTGTCAGAATATTTTTGTAATACTCTCAGCATGGCAATCGTTCCAGTTTTTTTCTTACTCATTTCTTCACCTCTGTTCTAGCATTCTTATCCTTTTATGGAAAGAATGCAAATATTAATGAACAAAGTTCATAATTATTACCACTATTTATCTCACAAAACAAATAATAGAATCACAACATTCACAACAGAGCAAGAAGTTCATCCACAGCTTTATCCGTTGTTGCCCAGCTGATGGCAAAACGGACCGCTGTATGGTTTTCATCTACTGCTTCCCAGAAGCCAAAACCAACCTGTTTCTTCAACGCTTCCATTCTTGTATTCTCCAAGACGATAAACTGCTGGTTTGTGGGGGAATCAATAAAGAGTTCATACCCTTTTTTAACAAGTCCCTGTTTGAGTTTCATGACAAGAACAATGGCATGTTTACAGATGGATGTATAAAGATCATCCGTAAACAACACATCAAACTGAATACCAATGAGCCTTCCTTTGGCAAGCATGGCACCATGCTGTTTGACAATTGTCTGGAAGTGGGCCGGCTCATTATCATGTGTAAAGACAACCGCTTCACCAATCAATGCACCACATTTTGTTCCACCGATATAGAAAACATCACAAAGGCGCGCAATATCGTGCAATGTCACTTCCGGCTGCGCCGCAAGTCCATAACCAAGGCGGGCACCATCAAGAAACAGAGGCAGTTTCCATTTGTCACAAACAGTACGGATTGCCTGCAGCTCATCAAGGGAATACAGTGTTCCATATTCGGTCGGATAGGTGATATAAACCATGCCCGGAAAGACCATATGTTCATGGTTGGCATCACCATAGAAGTTTTCCAGATATGCATTTAATTCACCCGCATCCATCTTGCCATTATGTTCTGGAAGAACAAGTACCTTATGACCACCAAATTCTATCGCACCTGCTTCATGACAGTTGATGTGCCCTGAACTTGTGGACAATACACCTTCATAGGATTTCAAAAAAGCATCGATGATGATCTGGTTAGTCTGTGTACCCCCGGAAAGAAAAGCAACGGATCCATGTGTCAGTCCACAGGCTTCCAGAATTTTCTTCTTTGCCCTTTCACAATATGGATCATTACCATATCCATGAAGCTGTTCCATGTTACTTCTGGAAAGTTCCGCAAGTATATTTTCATGACAGCCTTCTACATAATCACTTTCAAATGTGAACATAGTCACCTCCTGTTGATGTCAGAATTATACCGTATTGTTCAACTGATTGAGCATATTTTCACAAAGACTGTTATAATATGCATGTATGAAAACAAACGAAATCGCACTATATCTATCGAAATTTGTAACAGCAGAACTGGATGATGGAAGCGAAGTTTCCGGCTATATATCCAATGCTGAGGAAATAAAGATGGCAGGTGATGGGGACCTTGACATCATTCTTGTGAATGGTTTGCAGAGTTCACAGGTACCTTCTTATCGTATTATCCGTATGCATGAAGCAGTCCGTGAAGATACGTTGAAGATTCCGATCATTACGGAATCGGGTGATCTTTTCAAAAGCAGCAAGCCTGAAACACTGGAAGACAAACTGGATGAACTGTTTGACAAGTCATTGTCAGATACACTGGAAGTACGTCTTCCCAATGGCAAAATCATCGATAACCGGAAAAAATGAGGCTCAGCCTCTTTTTCTTCACCATTTGTTCAGAAAGATCACATATAATATCCGGGTATGCAGGAAAGGAGTCTCATATGAAAAAGACAATTTCAGCGATACTTGCTGCTATGCTCTTGACTGGCTGTAATACCACAGCTAACCAGCCATCCGCAACAAGTACACCCGAAAATACAAATAATGCAGGACAAATCAACCTCGATGCAACCAAAGCAGATATGTCTGCCTATGTGTTCATGGAAGATGATGATCCTGCTTTCCTTGAAGTATCAACCGAAGAATCCCTCAGAATGTTTGTCAATGGCACAGGTGTTGTTGTCTATAGCTATGAAACCTGTCCATGGTGCAACAGAATTCTGCCGATTCTCGACGAAGCCGCTAAGGAATATGGCACTGAAGTATTCTATGTCAACATCTATTCCGATGCTTTCATGGCTTTAACTGCAGAGGAAAAGAGCGACCAGATCAATGCCCTTTACCAGTGTCTTGATCCAATACTGGAAAGAGAAAAAGATCCGGAAACCGGCGAAGACAAAGCTGTCATGCAGGTACCGGAAGTTGTCGCTGTCAAAGATGGTGAAATTGTAAGCCACCATATGGGTGTAGTCGATGACTTCTCCCTTGACCCTGATCACCTGGATGAATATCAGGTCACAGATGCACAACGGGAAGAATTAAAAGAGATTTATCTTGATATGTTCGCTTCGATAGAATAACGGCCAGCAATTGCTGACCGTTTTCTTATGCCTTCTTTACAATCAATGCAATAAAAGTCAGTGGTTCATCACCTGTACAATACATGGAATGGAATTCCATATTGTCACAAAATGCAGTGTCCCCTTTTTCAAGTGTGTAATGCTTTCCTTCATTGCCCGTATAGTCGGCAGTTCCGGAAATTATACAGATTGTCTCTGTGTTGCCTTCGTGTCTATGCCAGCCAAGGCCATGACCTGGTGCAAGCTTGCCAATGTTGAATTTCTCAATTTCGTTTCCTACAACAGATGGATCACGCAAAACAGCTGTGAATTCTACTACACCTTCGCCACCCTTTGGTTTTTCCATGGTTGTTCCAGGGCGGTCTTTATAACGCAATATTTCCATAACAAATCCTCCTTGTTAAAAGAATACACCAGAAATGAAGATTTCCAAACCGATGAGGATGAGAATTACACCACCAAAGATGGAAGCCTTGCCAGCCAGCTTCATACCGAACTTCTTGCCGATTTCAAGACCAGCAAGGCAGATTACAAATGTTACTGCACCAATAATAAGTGTAGAAATCAGTGCCATGAACATATTGTAATGGGCAATGGTAAAACCAACCGAAAGGGCATCGATGGATGTTGCAATGCCCTGTACAAAGAGCTTTCCATTACCAACTTCCTTTTCTGCTTCTTCCTCTTCATCTCCAGACATGCCTTCTCTGATCATGGAAATACCAATGTAGCAAAGCAGAATGAGGGCAATCCAGGGAATAAGAATAGAAAACTGTTCAAACAACTGTAATACAGTATGGACACAAATCCAGCCGATCATCGGCATGGCAAACTGGAATAAGGCAAATACACCGGCAATCAGTCCCTGCCTTCCCCTTTTCATACGCGGTTCATTGAGACCATTTGCCATCGATACGGAAAAGGCATCCATAGCAAGGCCTGTACCAAGCAGAATACTGTTCAGAAAAAAAACTGCATCAAAATTCATAGTTCCTCCCAACAAAAAAGTACAGCGTATTGCTGTACTCAAAGACAATTGTTTCTCACGTACAGCAAAAAGCTCTACGCAAGTCTCGCGTTTTAAAGCAAGCCAGGCAAATGCCAGTATGTTGACTTGCTGCACAATGTGCTCACTACTCCCTCACGAACATCAATATATTTACATACGCTGATAGAGTTAGTCAATGCGAATCAGTTTTACTTAAGCATCTGTCTTGCCCGGCGGATATATGGATTCCGGTTCAGGCAGAACAACAGCTGTGCCGTCATGGCACACCAGATCAACGGTTCGCAGAATACGACAGCCGTATAGCCAAACATTGGAATAAATATCGCAGTAAACAGAATCTTGCCAACAAATTCAATGACACTCGAAATCATCGGTAACAGTTTTTCACCAAGTGCCTGCAGGGCAAAGCGTGACTGCATGAGAATGCCAAGCACAGCATAGAACGGACCAACGACATATAACATCAATGAACCATTGGACAAAATGACATCATTTGTTGAACCGGAAATGAGGGCAACAAGAGGTCTTGCCGCAAAGAACAGGAACACGGTCACAACAGTCGCCGCAATGATGTTATAAATCACACCAATGCGCAATGATTTGAGAATTCTGTCTGGCTGGTCAGCACCCATATTCTGTCCGATAAATGTTGAAATCGCAGTACCGATGGAAATAAATGGCAGATTGCATACGGCATAGATCTTTCTTGCTGCAACGTGACCTGCAATGATATCTGTACCAAGTGAGTTGATACCAGACTGCAGGATGATGGAACCACAGGAAACAATGGAACCCATGACAGCCATGGCATAGCCTTGTCCGGCAAGGTCCTTCATCAGTTCTCCATCCACAGCAAAGTCTTCCTTATGCGGAACAAGGAATGGTGTTTTGGCATAAATGTAAATCACACAGAGGACAACGGAAACACCCTGGGAAATGACAGTCGCAATAGCAGCACCCGCAATGCCCATGGAAAATGTTGTGATGAGAAGAATATCGAGGAAGATATTCAAAATAGAAGAGAAAACAAGGAACACAAGCGGCATTACAGAGTTGCCAATCGAACGCAATAAACCCGAAAACAGGTTATAGGCAAACATGATGACAATGAACATGGCAATCCATGTGATATATGTCAAAGATTCATCAAAGATTTCTGCCGGTGTCTGGATGAGCTGTAACAATGGACTCAACAGAAACATTGAAGCAATGGTGATGAAAATGGTTGTTGCAAAACCGATGATCATCGATCCGGCAACTGCCTTACGCAGTCTCAGGCTGTCACCACTGCCATAAGCACGTGCTACAACAATACAGAAACCATTTGCTAAAGACATTGCAAATCCGACAAATAATTCAAAGACCGATGCACATGAACCAATTGCGGCAAGGCTGTTTTCACCGAGATAATTACCGACAATTGCCGTATCAGCGGCATTATACAGCTGCTGAAATGCACTGGAGATCACAATCGGAATCATGAACAGCATCAGTGATTTCAAAATAGGACCATGAAGCAGGTCTACATTCCCCTTTGTTTTTTCCATTCGTACTACCTTCTTTCCAAATGATTATTATACGGACAAAGAACTGAAACATTATGCCAATTGTAATTTGAGATTCCCTTTCACCTTCCGGTAAAACAACAATGCACATCCGGCAGTGAATACTTCTGTAATGGGAAATGCCCACCAGGCAAAGGAAAGAGAAACAAAACGGGCAAGCATATAGGTTAATGGCAGAAGAATGACCATCTGTCTTAACAGGGTAAGCACAAGGGACGCCCTGGCAAGGTTTAATGCCTGCAGGATGGAACAGATGACCATGGTCAGTCCTGCCGCAATAAAACTTATACTAATGATGCGGAGTGCCGGTATGCCGATGGCATACATCTCACTATCCGCATTGAACATGGTTAGCAGTTCTTTTGGAAACAGTTCAAAGAGGATTGTTCCACATAACATGATGCCTGCTGCCAACAGCAATGAAAAATCAGCAGCCTGTATGATACGGTCATACCGCTTTGCCCCATGGTTATAAGCAATGATGGGGATCAATGCATTTGTCATACCAGAAACGGCCATAAAGACAAATTGCTGTAATTTGTAATAGACGCTGAATACCGAAATTGCCATTGCCGAGAAAGCGGAAAGGATCATATTCATGAAGACGGTCATAAAGCTTAATACCGACTGCATTAACATGGAAGGAATGGCAATGACCAGTATTTTTCTTGTGATCAGAGCAGAAAAGGAAACAGGGAAGAGTTTTACATGAAGTTCTCTGACTTTGCATCTGACAAGCAGAATACCGATGCCCATTGCTGCAAGCTGGCCAATGACTGTCGCAATAGCAGCACCAGCAACCCCAAGTTGTGGAAATCCAAAGTAACCATAGATCAATACTGGATCAAGGATGATATTGATCAATGCCCCTGCCCCCTGCAGAATCATGTTATAGATGACATTTCCCGTTGCCTGCATGATGCGTTCATACGTAATCTGTACAAAGACGCCAAAGGAAAACAATGTACAAATACGGATATAGGAAGCACCCATGGCGATGACTTCCGTATCAACTGTAAAGAAATGCAGGAACCATTCTGCGCAGGTTAAACCAAATATGGCAAATATGACTGCACAAAGCAATGAAAGATAAATACCATGGGTTAATGTGGCATCTGCCATTTTGAAGTTCTTTTCGCCAAGGTAACCAGCAAGTACGGTGTTAAAACCTGCCGCAAGACCACAGGCAATCGCCACCATGATAGTTTGTATAGGGTAGCACAGGGATACCGCAAGCAGTGCCTGTTGGGAGATACCAGCGACGAAAATACTGTCGACAATGTTGTACAGTGCCTGTACAAGCATGGAAATGATAATCGGCAAAGACATGCTGAAAACAAGTCTTTTGATTTCCATGGATTCCATTTTGTTCATAATAAAAAACCTCCTTCGTACAACCGACCCTCTTCGAGAGTTTCTGACGTTTTAGCGAAGAAGTTTGACATTGCTAAAAAATAGTACCACAAGATTCTAAACTGTAAACTATCTTTTTCGCATAATCTGTTTCACATTCAGTTTCGGTACATGCCAGCCACCATTTTCATCAACCCAGTAAGCTGTGCTGTCTGAATAATCTTCAACAACCGAAGTACATGCCGGATAGCCAAGTGCGATGACAAGCAGAGAATGATATCCTTCCGCAATATGGATTGCTTCATCGAGAACAGAAGGTGCAAAGTTAGCAATAATGCAGCTGCCAATCCCTTTTTCATAAGCACTTTCACAAATGATTTCAGCCGCAATTCCCGCATCAAAATGAATGATTTTGGAATCCTCATCAGAAGCTATCACAATATACGTATCTGGTCGTTCACCTTCATTTGGTTCACCCATTTCCTTTGGAAGAAGTGCAGCATAGTGCACAAGCTGTTCCATGATGTAACGCCCTTCATCTGATTGAACAACATAATAGCGCAGCTTTTGTCTGTTGTTGCCAGAGTGGGCATAGCGGACATTGTCCAGGATATCGAGGATATCCGTTTCAGGTATACATGTCTGTTTGAATCTTCGGATTGTTCTGCAATTCTTTAATAATTCCTTCAGTTTCATTTCTTTCTTTTCTCCTCATGATGGTATGGCTTGCCAATCATCTGATAATACTTCTGTAACCTGCCTTCATAGGCAACATCTGACATGCAGTAAAATGGCATGTCTTTGATTCTGTCCGGGAGGTATTGTTGTCTGACATAATGATTCTCATAGTCATGTGCATACTGGTACCCAATACCACGATCAAGTTTATGAGCACCACTGTAGTGGGCATCTTTGAGATATGGTGGAATCGGTAAGCTTCCCGACTTCTGTACTTCTTCCATTGCCAGGAATATACCATTGCTTGAAGCGTTTGATTTTGGTGCGGTTGCGACATAGACGGCAGCTTCAGCAAGGATGATCTGCCCTTCCGGCATACCGATGCGCTCTACCGCAAGGGCAGCAGCTGTTGCCACTTCCAGGGCTCTTGGATCTGCTATACCACATTCTTCCGCAGCCGCAATCATGATTCTTCTTGCAATGAAGCGCACATCTTCTCCTGCGGTTAACATTCTGGCAAGATAGTACAATGCCGCATCAGGATCAGAACCACGCATCGATTTGATAAAGGCCGAAACTGTATCGTAGTGGTTATCCCCGTCTTTGTCATAGCGCACTGCCCTTTTCTGTATACATTCTTCCGCAACAGAAAGGTCAATATGAATATAGCCATCATCACTTCTGTCGGTTGTCAAAACAGCAAGTTCCAAAGCATTCAGGACAGCTCTTGCATCACCATCTGCAGCTTCCGCAAGAAATACACAGGCTTCTTCACTCATGGTCACCATATCTTTGGCAACACCGCGGAATGGATCTTCGAGGGCCCTGTGCAATATGAGCAGAAGATCATCTTTCGTCAATGGTTTGAGTTCAAAGATGCGGGAACGGGAAAGAAGCGCACTGTTGACTTCAAAATATGGATTTTCAGTTGTAGCACCAATGAGAATGACTGTCCCATCTTCAACATACGGTAACAGAAAGTCCTGCTGTGCCTTATTGAAGCGGTGAATCTCATCAATAAACAGAATGGTCTTTTTGCCATAGGCATTCAGATTGAACTTTGCCTTTTCTACCACACTTTCCAGATCCTTCTTGCCAGCGATTGTCGCATTGACCTGACAGAACTCTGCTTTTGTGGTATGGGCAATCACATCCGCCAGGGTTGTCTTGCCGGTACCTGGAGGTCCATAAAAGATGATTGAACCAAGTTTATCTGCCTTGACTGCCCGATAGAGCAGTTTGTCCTTGCCGATGATATGCTGCTGACCAACAACTTCTTCCAGCGTTACCGGTCTCATTCTTGCGGCAAGTGGTGCACTGTTTTCTTTTGTTTCCGTTTCAAAAAGATCCATAATTACCTCTTTTTCTTATTCTATTGTAACGGAAGATGTTAAAAACCGGACAAAAAGCACAATTATGTGAATAATTTGTGAAAAAATGATATCCCACTTCTCATTTTTATACTATAATACGGGAGTCCAGCAGGGATGCTGAACAGCTGCGAATCGAGCGGAGAATATCCGTTCCAAGTGCGGCATGGGAAGGAAATCTGCTTGAACAGCAGGTTTTTTATTATGCTATCAATTTTATACATTGACGGAGAATACACTTTATGAAAAAATCCCAGATTGCTCTTATTTCTGTATCCTGTGTTGCGGCGCTGCTTGCGGCGGGTTATGGAATTGGGGCATACTACTATTCATCCCATTTTGGTGCAAGAACGTATATCAATGGTCATGATGTCAGTAACATGACAGCCATGCAGGCATTAGATCTTCTCAAGGACACAAGCGATCTTTCTTTAACGATTAAAGAAAGAGAAGATGTGACAGAAGAAATCCGCTTTGATGATATTGATTATCAGATTCATCTGAAGGAAAGTGACATTCTGTCTGTGCTCACCTCACAAAATCCAATGGCATGGCCAGTGACATTGTTTCAGGATACCAATTTTAAACAGGCAGTTGACTTCACGTATGATGAAGAAGCACTCAATGAAAAAGTCAAGGAGCTGCATGCCTTGTCTGCAGACGATCTCACCGATCCACAAAATGCCTATATTGACCTGGTGAATGATGTCTATGAAATCATTCCTGAAGAACAGGGTACAAAGGCAATCGAAGATAAAACAATAGAAGCAATCAAGACTGCGCTCAGTGAAGAAAGAACAGAAATTGATCTTTCTGAAGCAGAATGCTACCCTGCTCCGGAAGTCACAGCAGAAGATGAAGAGCTGCAGAATGATCTTTCCATCCTGCATGACATTAACAACATGACATTGACGATCGATATGTCTGGTGCCAAAGAAGAATTACAGGGTGAAGATCTTGCCAATCTCTTTGTCAGAAACGAAGATGATTCATTGTCAGTTGATGAAGCAAAACTCACTGCTTATGTAGATGAACTTGAATCTGCATACAACACACTCTATACAACCCGTCCTTTCAAGACAACCGGCGGTAAAGAAATTGAAGTTGGTGGTGGCGGTCAGGATACATATGGCTGGCTGATGAACATTGAAACAACTACCAAGACAATCCGCGATGCCCTGAATGCAAAGACAACTGCTGAAGTTGCGGCTTCCTGGGATGTATCCGCCTGGACAAGAGACGCTGAAAATGGTGATATTGGCAATACTTATATCGAAATCAGTATTGCTGACCAGCACCTCTGGTTCTATCAGAATGGTGAAATCATCTTCCAGACAGATGTTATTACTGGTTTGCCAGCACATAACCAGAGTACACCAGTTGGTGCCTTCCGCATCTGGAATAAACAGCGCGATGCCACACTCAAGGGTACGGCATGGGATGGTTCCAAATGGAGCTCTCCAGTATCCTTCTGGATGCCGATTGACTGGACAGGTGTTGGATTACATGATGCGACATGGCAGCCAGCATTTGGTGGAAATCTCTATACTTACCTTGGTTCTCATGGCTGTATCAACCTGCCATGGTCTGCAGCACAAACAATCTTCAATACTGCTGAGATCAATACACCGGTTATCATCTATTAACAGTACAGCTCCACAAATGATGTGGAGCTTTTCTTTTGCATGTTATACTGATGTCAGGAGGAACCCCTTATGTCTATTACAGTGAATTTGTATTATACCGGCACCAATGGAAGTGCACTTGCCTTTGTCAAAGAAATGGAAGAAAAAGGTATTGCGGATGCTATCCGCAAAGAACCAGGAAACCTGAAATATACTTACTTCCAATCTCTGTCTGATCCGGAAACTGTCCTGCTCATCGATAGCTGGGAAAACCAGGAAGCCATCGACAAACATCATGCGACACCGATGATGAAACAGCTGGCAGAGCTGCGTGACAAGTATGACCTGCATATGAGAGCAGAACGCTACAAAGATGATGAAGAAGGAATGCCGGACTATGACAAAGCTTTCCTGCGGAAATGAAAACGGGATCTCTCCCGTTTTTCTTAATTCTGGTTGTGAATTGTCATCTTCTTCACTAATGGATAAGAAACAACACTATCCCCTTCAAGATCTTCATGATGCATATGCACAGCTTCTACATTCTGGTTGTCATATGTCACATAATAGTAGATGCCTTCTTTGACATTGACACAGCAGGAATATGTTGTGATATCAAAATGACCACTGCCTGTTACAACAGAGCCTTTTACCATCGCGACCTTGTTCAGGATATGAAAGAACTCAGATATATTGCATTCTTCACTGTTTTCACAAACTGCTTTTGCCTTCAGAAAAGCAGCAAGTACAAACCTTGAAGCAGATGAAGAATCTCCTGGTAAACCAATCGCCCCCATGCCTTCCGCATATGTCTTCAAAGGAAGCTGTTCATCCATACGATTCACAGCATTTTCTGCACTCAGATGCATATAGTTATTCATGTTATAGAGATGGTAATAAAACGGCGGGTTATTGGTCATTACACCATATGGATTGTCATAGACATGCAGTCCATCTTCCATCGGTTCAACAACAATAGAACTGTTTTCATCACTGATCATCCAGTGTAGTGGTGCAGCAGGAAGCTGTTCACTGAAATTCACTGCAACAAGATTTGTATGTTGCAGTAAATCCTTAGCTTCTTCTACTGTATGGCATTGGCATAATAACCATGGAATGAATTCAAATGGTGCTACATTATGCATGCCTTCCTTCTCTTCAAGATACTTTGCCGCACCTGGAAAGTTTAGACCTGCCATGCATAGACCACTTTCATTAACAGCTTCTGCATATAGCGGATACCCATTAACAACAGTAGCCATACCAATCATGGCAGGATGTTTGAAGGACATTGTTCCATCATGAAAGTCAAAGTTGTAATTGCGTGGTGTGATGACAACCTGTTCATCAAATGAATATTCAAGGTCGAGGTTTCTGCCAAAATAGAAACTTCCCTGATTTTTATATGTTATACATGTACACATAAGTTACTCCTTTGTCTCTATTATGAACGCAAACGAGGGAAATGCAAATCAACGCAAAACTTTCTCCATTGCCTTTCCTTTGGCAAGTTCATCCACAAGTTTGTCCATAATCCGTATATCTTTCATCAAAGGTTCTTCAATGTCATCAATTTTGACACCACAAATCGAACCATGTACAAGAAACCGTCTTTCATTCATCATTGGCGCATCATCAAAGAAAGCCTTAAGGTCTTTTTCACTCTTAACAACTTCCTCAATCTGATCAGAAGAATATCCTGTCATCCATGACAAGACCTGATCTAATTCTTCTTTACTTCTACCCTTTCGTTCAACCTTGGCAGCATATAAACCATATATCTTGCCAAAAGACATTGTATAAACTGCTTCGTCCGTCATATTTTGTCATTCCATTTGCCTAATACGTAAAGACTATTTCTCACTGTATGTGCTTCATCTCGTTTCATTAGTCCAAAATGCATATCATACCCTGACTGCCACTCATAATTGTCGATCATTGACCAGTAACAATACCCAATAACATCTATGCCATCATCTTTACAACTCTTAACACCAGCTAGTGCTTCATCAATAAAGACACATCTTCTTGTATCATCCAATGTTGCTATGCCATTTTCTGTAACAAGAATAGGTTTATCCAGTTCTTTGTGCACACGGCGAATAACATTTCCAAGACCTTCAGGATAGTACTCATACTTCATTTCAGTGAGTTCTTTACCTGCTTCCACTGGCAGCTCACCGTCTTTGGCAAAAATTGTTCTTGTATAGTTTTGCAGGCCAAAGAAATCATCATCCTGCAGACAATCAACAAATTGAGAAAATTCTTCATTCCAAGCTTTTTCAGCAGGTAGTCTTCCTTCTTCTTTCCATTGGATGTCACGCAAACTCAATGTAATACCTGCTTTTGCTTCTGGAAGAAGCTGGTGAATGATTTCTACTGCTTTTTTATGCGTTCTCTTAACTATATCAATATCATGCCTGTTATGCGGGGCAACAAAGAAAGATGGTTCCTCTGTCCCAAAAGCCTCAAGATATTCCTGCTTCTGAAACAAGGCATTTTTGGTCATTTCTTCTACATCGACACCGATCTGTAAAGCGCCATGCTCTTTTTCTTCACGCATTGCTGCCTCAATATACTTGGCAATCAATACACCGATGTTTGATTCATTGAGTGTACAGATATAATGCACGTCCTGCAACAGATTTTCTGCGACAAATCTTGTATACCGCGCAAAATCATCAACAACAGAATCCACTGACCAGCCACCTTTTTGGATCAGCCAGACAGGACTTGTGAAATGAAATAATGTCACAATTGGCTCAACATCCATTTCTTGACATGCGCGAATCACATCACGGTAATGTTCAACCTCTGTATAATCATACTTTCCTTCTTCCGGTTCGATCCTTGACCATTCCAGAGAAAAACGATAAGCATTGCAGCCTGCATCATGCAGTTTGCGAATATCATCGCGATAAGTTTCATAATGGTTTGCAGCAATACCCGACTTTACCGGATACCCTCCATGGGGAAGTTGTTCCAAAACCCAGGTATCATTATTTGTGTTATTTCCTTCTACCTGATGTGCTGCGGTTGCTGCACCAATCAAAAAACGTTTTTCCTTCATATCATCCTCCTATTCCTAAAGCGATATACAAAGCATCTATTTTCTTTACCACAAAAGGTAAATCCAGACTTTTCAGCAATATGTCTTGTCACAACCTGTTCTTCAGCACATTCCAATACTACATCTTTGCCAGCATACAAAGCTTTCTTCATTAATATTTCTGTAAGTTTCTTTGCATAGCCCTTGCCCCAGCAATCCTTTTTCAAAATCCAGCCAATTTCAACACTTTCTTTATCATATGCATGATAGATGACATACCCAATAAACTGACCATCATCTTCAGCTGTATAAATAAGTGGTTGTTCGTTTAATCCACAGGCAAAAAGAAACTGTTCACACTTTGCTTTGGAATAAACAGGTTCAATATAACGCATCACATCTTCATCAGATAGCAGCGCATACAAATCTTCAAGATCTTCATTTCGCATTTTCCTGATCACGAGATTCATTCATATTCCTCCAAAGATTGAACATAACTGATATTGCGATAGCCACTGACATAAAGCTTGTTGGAAACTTCTATTTCATCGCCAATCCATCTTCCTGCTTCTTTATTGCGCGAATAAGACATAAGCAGTGGTAAAGGATTATAGGTGAACTACTCCGACTTATAGAAGTCGGAGCTTCCTGCTTCAACCACTACTGCACTGGCTGCGATTTCTCGCAACGCAATGTCTTACACAATGTCCACA
>CASEPS010000002.1 GCA_949289855.1 uncultured Erysipelotrichaceae bacterium | reverse complement strand
GTCATATATGACATGGTAAAATTTGCACAAAATACTGTTGCTACTTTTTGATTGTATGAATCGAAAAAAATGTACTATACACATATTCATATATTTGCTTATCATGTCGATTTAGCATGATTCTGAAATATGATTAAAGATAAATAGCCAACTATGTAACTTTCAATATATTATCTTCATGATTTTTTAATTTTATTTCTAAAAAATCTATAAAATCTTTTATTTTTCTTGACTTAGAGTAACTCTCATCTTTTATAATATATCTTATTGGAATCTGACTTGAAAGTATATTGTTATTACCTCAATATATGACAATGATATGTTAGAATTTTTTTTATTTTTATCTGTCCTATTTATTGTTACTTGGTATTTGAGGAGTGCAGTTTTATAATTTCCAATAAACCTTAACAATTAATATCTTAATTAAATCTAAGAAAGGATACTAAATGATTTCAAAGTTTTTTATCAATCGTCCAGCATTTTCTGGTGTGATTTCTATCGTCATTGTAATTGCCGGGCTTTTGTGTATGTTTAATCTTCCTATTGAGCAGTATCCCAAACTTGTACCTACTCAAGTAGTTGTGCGTGCTGATTATCCCGGAGCAAACGCTCAGACAATTTCTACCAGTGTGGCAAGTATTTTGGAAAATAGCATTAATGGTGTAGAGGGTATGCTCTACATTCAGACGGCAACTACATCAAGCGGGACAATGATGCTCAATGTCTTTTTTGATAACGAAACTGACCCTGATATGGCAGTCGTTAATGTCAATAATCGTGTGCAAGCTGTATTAAATCAGCTGCCTAGCGAGGTGCAACGTCTTGGGGTAACTGTAAGGAAAAATTCTACTGCTGTGCTAGGACTCTATCAATTCTATTCAGATAATCCAGCACATACACAGCTCTATATTGCTAACTATATTGTGCTCAATATTATTGATGAGGTAAAACGCATTAAGGGTGTGGGTGATGTGGAACTTTGGAGTTTGATGAATTATGCTATGCGTCTATGGCTTAAGCCCGACATGCTTGCTGCACATAATCTCACGCCACTAGAAGTTATTGAGCGCGTACAAGAGCAGAATTCACAGTTTGCACCTGGAAGGCTTGGGCAAGAGCCAATCGATGGCAGTCAATTTGCCTATACGCTTACAACTAAAGGGTTGCTTTCTAGTAAGGAAGAATTTGAAAATATTATTATTCGTGCCAATTCTGATGGTTCAACTTTGCGTCTTAGGGACATTGCTAGTGTTGAGCTAGGAGCACAAGATTATTTGGAGCGTAGCACCTATAATGGCGTACGTTCTGTGCCAATACGCGTTACTCTCTTGCCCGGAGCCAATATGGTCGAGGTCGCTGATAAGGTCAATGCCACGATTGCACGCCTATCTCAAGAGAAGTCTTTTGTGCATGTCACTGTTTGATGTGCCATTGCACTATAAGTTCTATCATGCTTCATTTGCTAATGGAACTTGTGATATGCGCAAGTTGTTTGATGATACACTGGTTGATACAATGCCTGACCATGCGGTCACCTTTGTGGATAACCATGACACCCAGCCATCCCAGGCACTTTCTTCCTTTGTCAACAGCTGGTTCAAACCGATTGCTTATGCGATCATCCTCCTTATGGAAAAGGGCATACCATGTGTCTTTGCGGGTGATTTGTATGGCATTCTCCATGACAACATTGAGCCGGTGAGAGAACTGCCGCTTTTGATAAAACTGAGACATGATTATGCCTATGGCAAAGAAATCTGGTATAAAGACCAAAGTGATGTGATCGGCTTTGTAAGAAGTGGTGATGCAGAGCACAGTGATACTTCTCTATGTGTTGTGCTGAGTGATGGACCAGGTGGCAGTATCCGCATGGATGCCGGTAAGCAGTTTGCCGGGAAACAGTTTGTGGATGTATTGGACAAGTGCCATGAAGTAGTAACGATTGCGGAAGATGGAACGGGTATGTTCCGTGCAGAGGGTGGTTCGGTCTCTGTATGGATGGAACAAGGTGCTGCAAGGAATATAAGAAAATGAAAATCGCAGAAATTCTGCGTTTTTTTCATCTTGCGATTAATTTTGGAAATACATTCTGGAAGCTGTCATTGATGAGCAGGTCTGCCTGGCTGTCATATGGAGTGATGGAACGGTTGATAAGCACAAGGTGAGAACCGTGGAAATAACGGATCAGACCAGCTGCCGGATAGACAACAAGGCTTGTGCCGAGGATGATCAATACATCCGCATTTGCTATGGCTTCTATGGCGCCATAGAGCACATCCTGGTCGAGTCCTTCTTCATAGAGAACAACATCTGGTTTGATGATGGCTCCACAATGGTCACAATATGGTATGCCAGAACTGTCTTTGATATATTGTGCAGAAAATGATTTATGGCACTTTGTGCAATAGTTGCGTAAGACTGAACCATGCAGTTCATACACTTTCTGACTGCCTGCCTTCTGGTGAAGACCGTCGATGTTCTGTGTCACAACACCAGTGCATTTACCAGTTTTCTCAAGATCCGCAATGAACTTGTGGGTGATGTTAGGTTCTGCGGTGAGGTTGAGCATCTTGTCCTTGTAGAACCGGTAGAATTCTTCCGGGTCTTTGAGATAGAAGCTATGAGAGATGATTTCTTCTGGTGGATATTTGTATTTCTGGTTGTAAAGACCATCCTGTGAACGGAAGTCGGGAATACCGCTATCGGTAGAGACACCAGCCCCGGTAAAGAAGACAATGCGTTTGCCGTCATCGATGATTTGTTGTAATTTTTCTATTTTGTTATTCATTTCTTAGTTCCACCTTTCCTATCTTCATTATAGTTAGAAAGAATGGTTGTGGCGATGTCTGACAGCTTTTCAATAAAAGAAGTTGGCCGGATGACAGTGACACGGTCATAGAATTGCAGAAACCAGGAAACAAGGGTAGGGGTAATCGTTGTGCGCAAAGAAGCTGTAAAGGTATCTTTGTCAACATGGTTGATCATGATGTTGTCTTTGCCAAATGTGTCAAACAATATGGAAGCCATGCTGTTATCAAAAATGGCAGTGACCATTTCTGAGTCTCCGGTATACATCCGGAATGTTTTACGCATGTAGTTGTCGAGGTCAAAGGAAACAGGGTCACTGACTTCTTCTTTTGTGATATGTTCCATTTTGTCGATGCGGAAATTCAAAGGCATGTTTCGTTCGAAGTTGTAGAGAATACAATAATATCTCTCATTTTCCATCATGAGATGTAATGGTAAAAGATGATAAGGCATACCACCATGGCGGTATGTCTTATCACCATGGACATCATAATCAAAGTATTGAAAGGAAATCATTCTTCTTTCATGAATTGCCCTGAGCAGTAGTTCTATCTTTTCTTCCAGATGGTTTTGTTTTTCTTTTTCTTCACCTGCATAGGCAGGCAGCAGTCTCTGCTCATCACGGCTCAGTAAAGACAATATCTTCTTTTCCAGTGCTGTTTTTGTTGTCAAGGAAAGGGCTTTGTTTTCACGGATGGCACTGAGCAGAATAAATGTTTCGGCAATGGAAACATCATGTTTCAGGTAATATTGAAACTTCCGCTGGGAACGGATGCGGACAATATGAAAACCTGCTTCTTCCAGATTGTCGAATATAGAATAAATAACTCTTCTGTCACTGGTGATGCCATGTTCTTCAAGCATGGCGGAAATGTCAGATGTGCTGACGCCATGGTCTTCACCACTTTCTTCCTGCAGGAAACGCAGAACAAGAAGTGAAGCAAGTGATCTTTCTGTTGGTTTCATCTTTTCTCCTTTTCTATTTTATTGTACGCATCTGGGTACACTAAAAACAACTCAAATTTCTATAATGCCAATAGAAAAGAAGAGGAAACGAATATGAGAAGAAATGAAATCTATGCACTTGTGATGACATTGGTTCCCTTTGCGGCAGGATTTGCTTTATTACAAATGGCACTGGTATCCATCATGTTGTCCATATGTATTCTGGTGTTAAGCAGTATGGCTATGGGAAGAGGAAAGCAGATAGCACTCTGGATGTCCCTGATGCATATGGGATTGCTTTATGTTGCCGGGTATCGGGAAGTTGGATTATATGCTGCAGCTGCAGCAGTAACATTCAGTTGTATGCAATGTGCAGGAGAAGGTTATGAAGGGTTGAAAATGGACAGAAACCTCTATGTTGCAGCAGGTATATGCTATGTGCTATGTGCATTGTATTTGCATGATACAGAAGGTGTGTTCTATGTGATGACAATTTATGGACCTGTAATGTATCGGTTGTTTCTTCCAACTGTTTCACAAAAGCGTCTGGAAATGAGCAGGGTTACGCATTAGAATAGGAGTCATGACAAAATATCTGCTGAAATGGTTTGTTAAGGATTATACGCATACAGAAAAGGAGAGCGTCAGGCTTGCCTATGGGACACTGAGCAGTGTGATTGGCATTCTGTGCAATCTTTTTCTTTTTGCATTGAAGTTTGTGATTGGAACATTGATGCATGTTGTTTCCATTACCGGTGATGCCTTTAACAATTTATCGGATTGTCTGACATGTATTGTGGCATTGTTTGGGTATCATATGTCAGCCCGTCCTGCCGATAAGGAACATCCCTTTGGCCATGGAAGAATTGAATATCTCATCAGTCTTCTTGCAGGGGTTGTGATCATTGTGGTTGGATTGGAATTGTTGCGGGATTCCATTGACAAGATTCTTTATCCAGAAGCGATTGTCTTTTCACTGCCACTGTTTGTGATCCTTGCAGCATCCGTGCTTGTCAAAGTATGGATGTCACGGTTTTATGAAACACTTGGCAAAGCAACGGATAATACGATTATGCTTGCGTCTGCCAAAGACAGCATTTCCGATGTGTTTACAACTTCTGCCACACTAGTTTCTTTAGTCCTTGCGGCCATGGTGCCTTCATTTCCCATTGATGGTATAGCAGGGGTGATCGTGGCATTTGTTGTTATGAAAGCGGGATATGAACTGGCAAAAGACATTATTGACAGACTGCTTGGAAAGCCGGCGGATGCTGAGCTGTACCAGGAGATTAAAGAAATCATTCTTTCTTTTCCGGAAACCATTGGTGTACATGATGTGATTGTTCATGACTATGGTCCCGTGCATCGGATTGGTACAGCACATGTGGAACTGGACAGCAGGATGTCTTTTATGGAAGCCCATAAGACAGTCGATGAAGCGGAAAGGCTGCTTGCAGAGAAACTGCATATTGATATGACATTGCATATGGATCCGGTGGAACAGGATGATACAGAAGCAATCGCATACAGACAGTTGATTATCGAGTTATTGAAATCCATCAATCCTTCCATCACAATGCATGATTTCCAGCATGTCCATCATGGTGAAAAGCTCATTCTCTATTTTGATGTTCTGATTCCATTTGATGTCAAGGATGCTCCAATTGCCATTCAGAAAAAGATTGATGCCTGTCTTTTGGAAAAGAATCCAAAAGTCAGTGCTGTGATTTCATTTGACCATAACTTTACGGAGGACATATGAAGAAGGGGAGTTTCTTATTATTACTGACTGCATTGATCTGGGGTATGGCATTTGTTGCCCAGAGTGTTGCCATGGATTCCATAGGACCTTGGACCTTTACCTGTGTGAGAAGCTTTGTGGCAGGTTTTACATTACTTGTTCTGATACCATTCATTGACCATGCACCAAAACCAACAGTAAAGAAAGATACGGCAATGCTTGTCAAAGGAGGTATTCTTTGTGGTTTATGCCTTACAGGTGCCAGCATGTTTCAGCAGGCAGGCATTGTTTCTACAACAGTAGGCAAAGCCGGGTTTATCACCGCTCTCTATGTTGTCCTTGTGCCTGTCTTTTCTTTGTTTCTTGGTAAGAAGATGGAAAAGAAGATGTGGCTTTCCATCATTCTTGCGGTAGCAGGTTTGTATTTCCTTTGCATGAAGGACAGCTTCTCACTTTCATCTGGTGATACATTGGTCATGATATGTGCAGTGATGTTTGCCTTCCATATTCTTGTTATTGATTACTTTTCTCCCCATGTGGATGGCATCCGCATGAGCTGTATCCAGTTCTTTGCGTGTGGCATCATCTGCTTTGTGGGCATGTTTCTGTTTGAAGAACCATCACTTTCTTCCCTTGTCAATGCGGCGGTGCCGATTCTCTATGCTGGAATTCTTTCCAGCGGTGCCGGGTATACCATGCAGATTGTGGGACAGAGGGATACCGATCCTTCACTTGCTTCATTACTGTTGTCACTTGAATCAGTATTTGCGGTTATCGGTGGATTCCTCATCCTGCATCAGGCATTAACGATCAGGGAATTGTTTGGCTGTCTATTGTCATTTGGGGCAGTACTATTGGCGGAACTTCCAATAGAGAGGTTGTTTCGGAAAAGGGCTTTGCATGAATAATTGGAAATCCAAACAGGAATACTACAGGTTGTATCCATAGAAAAAACACGCGTTTGCGTGTTTTCTCTTACCATTACTTGTTTGCGGCTTTGACCATGAGATCTGCTACTTTTCTTGCATAGAGGGCAGGATCTTCAATAGGCAATCCCTGTACAAGCAGTGCCTGATCATAGAGCACTTCTGTATATTCCTTCAGGGCATCCTTGTCATTTGTGTAGGCATCCTGGAGTACTTTGAAGACCGGATGTTCTGGATTGATTTCCAGAATCTTGCTTGCCTTGATACCGCGGTTGTTTGGATCCTGGGAAAGGTATTTCTCCATTTCCAGGGATACGCCTTCATCACTGACAATGATGACAGGGTCTTCATTGAGACGGGAAGAAATGCGAACTTCCTTGACTTTGTCACCAAGGTCTTCTTTCATGGCAGAAAGCATATCCTTGTTGGCTTCTGTCTTTTCTTCCTTTGCCTTCTTTTCTTCTTCACTATCGAGGTCAAGGTCACCCTTGGAAATGTTCTGGAATGGCTTTTCAGCATAGTTCTGCATGATGCTTGCGACAAATTCATCGCGTTCATCGAGGAAGTAGAGAACTTCGTAATCCTTTTCTCTCAGCTTTGCCATAACCGGGTTGCGGTTGATTTCCTCAATGGATGTACCACATGCATAATAGATGGCTTTTTGCTCATCCTTCATGCGGTCTGTATATTCTTTGAGGGTGACATACTTGTCTTCTTTGCTGGACTTGAAGAGGATGAGGTCCTGCAGCTTCTCTTTGTTCATGCCATAGTCTTTGTATATGCCATATTTGAGGTTGAGACCGAAGTTGTCAAAGAACTTTTCATAGTCTTCACGCTCATTCTTTAACATATCTTCGAGAGCAGAATGTACTTTTGTTTCAATGGACTTTGCGATTGCCCTTACCTGTCTGTCCTGCTGCAGGATTTCACGGGAGATGTTGAGGTTGAGGTCATCGCTGTCCACAAGACCTGTCACAAAGCGGTAGTAATCCGGAATGAGGTCCTTTGCCTTGTCCATGATGAAGACACCTTTGGAATAGAGTTCTAGACCTGGTTCAAAATCTGAGTAGTAGAAGTTGTATGGTGTCTTGGAAGGAATGTAGAGAAGAGCAGTATAGGAAACTGTACCTTCCACATTGTAGTGAATAACTTTGGCAGGGTCTTCCCAGTCACTGAACTTTGCCTTATAGAATTCGTTATATTCTTCTGGTTTGATGGAAGACTTTGCCTTCTTCCAGAGTGGTGTCATACTGTTGAGTGTTTCAATTTCATTGGTGGTAATTGTCTTGTCTTTGTCCGTTGGGTCAGGAATGGACTTTTCCACTTCCATTTCAATTGGATAACGGACATAGTCACTGTACTTTTTGATCAGTCTTCTGATCACATATTCTTCAAGGTAGTCAGAATAGTTTTCATCATCTGTATCTGCCTTGAGATCCAGAGTGATTCTGGAACCAGAAGTTGTTTTCTCATTTTCAGTGATGGTATAGCCATCTTCACCGCTGGAAACCCATGTATGACCTTTTTCATCGTGGATGTTTTTTGTTTCAACGGTAATCTTGTCTGCGACCATGAAGGCACTGTAGAAACCTACACCAAACTGACCGATGATGTCAGTGTTTTCATCTGCCTTATCCATAGCGGCTTTGAATTCAGCAGAACCGGATTTGGCAATGGTGCCGAGGTTGTTTTCCAGCTCTTCTGCTGTCATACCAATACCGGTATCTTCAATGACGAGCTGTCTTGTGTCCTTGTGACGTTCAATGGTGATCTTCAATGGCTGATCATCAGAAGTGTGCTCATGATCTGTCAGTGAGACATAATGTTTTTTGTCCAGTGCATCGCTGGCATTGGAAATCAGTTCACGCAGGAAGATTTCCTTGTTAGTGTAAATAGAATTAATCATCAGAGACAGCAGTCTTTTGGACTCTGCCTTAAACTGTTTCTTTGTCATGTTATCGCCTCCGTTTAGCACTCTTGATGAGTAACTGCTAAATATATTAGCACTCTCATGGGGAGATTGCAAATGGGGGAGTTTTACAGTTTTATGGTTGAAATGTGCGATTGTGTTGTAACAACCGGAACTGTCCATATATAATGGAAGGAAGCAGGAGGGGGTCCGCCATGAATGATGGAAACGACAGAATCAGAAAGCTTTCTGAAAATATGAAGGCATTACGGGTAGATTCACGGATGACACAGGCAGAACTTGGTAAAATATTCGGTTTGAATTACAGGACTATTTCATCTTATGAAAATAATACGCTTTGTCCAGGTGTGGACATTATTATCAAGTATTGTGACTTCTTTGCGGTAAGACCAGATGATTTGTTTGGCTACCGTGAAGCACCATCCGGGCGTCGCCGCCTGATCATTACTGATGATAATGAGGCGCGTATCATTGAAAGTTATCGCAATGCGCCTGACTGGGTTCAGGAATCCATTGACATTGTTGCTCTGAAGGCGTATGAACATCACAGGGCAGTACGTCGTGTCAGACCGAATGTACCAGCAGGAGTAGCTGAAAACAGCCCGGCGTATGATACGGAAGAGGAAAAAGATAAACATGAAAACAATCAACGTTGATGCAATCTATGAAGCGGTAAAAGAAGCTTGTGGAAAGATTGCGGTTATTTATCCAAAGGATATTCTTGCAAGCCTGAAAGAGAACAGGGAAAAGGAAAGCGGTTCATCGAAAACAGCGATGGATATGCTTATTGAAAATGCAGAAATTGCAGAGAAAGAAAACATTCCCATCTGTCAGGATACGGGTATGGCCGTTGTCTATTTTTCCATCGGACAGGATGTCCATCTGACAGGTGGAAGTCTCAAAGAGGCAGTTGAAAATGGTGTACGCGATGGCTATACGCAAAACTATCTGCGTGCTTCTGTTGTAGATGATCCATTATTTGTACGGAAGAACACAAAGGATAATACACCTGCCATCATCTATACATCGATTGTGGATGGTGATGAGGTTGTCATTGAAGTGATGGCCAAGGGATTTGGTTCAGAGAACATGTCTGCGGTAAAAATGTTGAAACCGGCAGAAGGTGTGGAAGGCATACGCAGTTTTGTACTCGATACAATACGCAATGCCGGACCAAATGCCTGTCCACCGATGATTGTCGGGGTTGGTATTGGTGGTACATTTGATTATTGTACCTATCTTTCCAAGCGGGCATTGTTTCATCCACTCAACGAAAGAAACAAAGATCCGCGTTACGCAAAACTCGAAGAAGAACTCATAGAGAAAGCCAATGCATTACACATTGGTCCAATGGGATTACATGGTAAGACAACGGTATTGAATGTTGCCATTGAAACATTCCCTACCCATATAGCCGGTATGCCATGTGCGGTGAATATATGCTGCCATGCCTGCCGTCATGAAAGGGTGGTAATACGATGAAACGCATAACACTGCCATTAAAAGAAGAAGATATTCTTTCCCTGCATGCGGGTGATGCTGTACTTCTAAATGGTACACTATATACAGCCCGTGATGCAGTACATAAGAAAATGCATGAGATGATGGAAAGGGGAGAACCGCTGCCATTTGATCTTACGGGGAATGTGATTTACTATGTCGGGCCAACACCAGCAAAACCGGGTATGGTTATCGGTTCTGCTGGTCCTACAACGGCTTCCCGTATGGATGTATATACACCAGAACTGTTGGATAAGGGATTAAAGGGAATGCTTGGCAAAGGCCGTCGCAGCAAAGAAGTACGCGATGCCATCATCCGCAACAAAGCCATCTATTTCATTGCCTGTGGAGGTGCTGGCGCATTGATTTCCCATAGTATAAAGAAACGGGAAATGGTCGCTTTTGAAGAACTGCTTTCTGAAGCAGTCACAAAGCTGACGGTTGAAGATCTGCCCTGCTTTGTCGGTATGGACTGCTGGGGCAATGATATTTATGAAGAGGGAGAAGAACAATGAGTAACCTGTATGAAGAAGCACTTGCTTTACATGAAAAATACCATGGTAAGTTAAAGGTGGAGTCCAAGGTACCTTGTGCCGATGCACATGATCTTTCCATTGCCTATACACCAGGTGTTGCCGAACCATGCCGGGAAATTGCAAAGGATACGGAAAAGAGCTATGTCTATACAAATCGCGGCAATACAGTAGCGGTCATTACCGATGGTACAGCAGTACTTGGGCTTGGAGATATTGGGCCTGAGGCAGCGATGCCGGTGATGGAAGGCAAGGCATTACTGATGAAGCAGTTTGCTGGTATTGATGCATGGCCAATCTGCCTTGATACTAAGGAGCCAAAGGAAATCATTTCCATCTGTAAGGCTTTGGCACCAGGACTTGGTGCGATTAATCTTGAAGACATCAGTGCACCAAGGTGTGTAGAAATTGAGCGTACATTGATCGAGGAGCTCAACATTCCTGTCTTCCATGATGACCAGCATGGTACTGCCATTGTTGTGCTTGCGGCACTCATTAATGCCTTGAAACTCAAGAAGGCAAAACCGGAAGATATGAAGGTTGTTATTTCCGGAACAGGGGCAGCAGGTTCCAGCATTATCCGTATGTTATACAACTATGGGTTCAAAAAGATTTATGCCTTTGATATTGATGGCTGCCTGAACAAGAAAGATGCGGACAGCTACAATGACCTCAAGAAGGAATTACTGAACTATGTCAACCTGGATGACCAGAACTATGCCACACTGGCAGATGGTATGCAGGGGGCAGATATCTTTGTTGGTGTATCTGCACCGCGATTAGTCTCAAAAGAGATGATACGTTCCATGAATCCTGGTTGTATTGTTTTCCCGATGGCAAATCCGGAACCGGAAATTTCTTATCAGGACGCAAAAGAAGCAGGTGCCTGGATTATTGGTACAGGCCGTTCAGATTATCCAAACCAGGTCAATAACCTGCTTGCTTTCCCGGGTATATTCCGTGGCGCACTGGATGCTAAAGCAACAAAGATTACGGAAGGTATGAAGATAGCTGCTTCAAAGGCAATTGCGTCATTGATTGATGAAAAGGATTTACGGGAAGATCATATTATCGTTTCCGCATTTGATGAACGGGTTGTACCGTCGGTTGCCAAAGCGGTTATTGAAGAAGCAAAGAAAAGTGGCGTTGTGCGCCAGTGAGGAGAAATATGAGCAAAATTGTCATTATGGAGTCCCTTGGTATAACCAAAGAGGAATTGGAACAAAGAGAAGCACCACTGATTGCCAAAGGACATACATTTGTGTCTTATGATAAGACAACAGATGAAACAAAACTGGTCGAAGAAGCAAAGGATGCGGATGTGATGATCCTTGCCAATATGCCAATGCCATCTTCTGTTATCAGACAGTGTGAAAACCTCAAATATATTGATGTTGCTTTCACGGGTGTGGACCATGTAGGACTGGACGCATGCAAGGAAAAAGGTATTGCGGTCAGTAACGCTTCCGGTTATTCCAATGAAGCTGTAGCGGAACTGGTACTCGGTATGGCGCTTTCTATTTCCCGTAATCTGCGGGCAGTAGAAGACAGAGCACGTAGTGGTGGTACAAAGGATGGTCTTGTTGGAACAGAACTCAAAGGCAAGACAATTGGTATCATCGGTCTTGGTAAGATTGGAACAAGAACGGCAGAACTCTTCCATGCCTTTGGTTGTGACATCATGACGTATAACCGTACGATTCATAAAGATGCACCTGACTATGTAAAACAGGTATCTTTAGATGAACTGTTAAAGCAGAGTGATTATGTCATTTTGCATTGCCCACTCAATGATTCCACCCGTGGCATGATTGGTAAAGATGAACTTGCAAAGATGAAGCGTAGTGCAGTGCTCATCAATGTTGCCCGTGGTCCGGTTGTGAAGAGTGCAGAGCTTGCGGATGCATTGAACAATGGTGTCATTGCCTATGCGGGCATTGATGTCTTTGACAAAGAACCGCCACTATCAAAGGATGATCCACTGCTTACATGCAAAAACTGTCTTGTTACACCACATGTTGCCTTTGCTTCAAAAGAGTCCATGACACTCAGGGCAGAAATTGTGTTCGATAATCTTTCTTCCTGGCTTGAAGGAAAGCAAAAGAATGTCATACTCTGATACATTGCAACAACAGCTGGAACGGTATGTGCCGTTCAATGAGCAGGAAGAAAAAGACAGAAAGGAAATATTGCGAAGACTGAAGAAGGAAGAACTGTACCTGAGGGATAACAATGGTGCACACCTTACCGCAAGTGCCTGGGTTGTTTCTCCTGACAGGAAACAGGTTCTCATGTGTTACCACAACATTTACCATTCCTGGAGCTGGCTGGGTGGCCATGCGGATGGAGACAGAAACCTGTTGCGGGTAGCCATGAAAGAAGTACAGGAAGAAAGTGGTTTACAGGAAGTCAGACCAGTTTCAGAAGATATCTTTTCTTTGGAAATACTGACCGTGGATGGTCATGAGAAAAGAGGGGAATATGTTTCTTCTCATCTGCATCTCAATATCACCTATCTTCTTGAAGCAGACCCAGATGCGCCACTCCATAACAAGGCAGATGAAAATGCTGGTGTGAAGTGGTTTGAAAGGAATGCGGCAATCGAAGCATCCAGTGAACCATGGTTCAGGGAACGTATTTATCCAAAACTGAATGCAAAGCTGGAAAGAATAGAAGAGGGATAAGAAAACCCTGTATTACACAGGGTTGAAGTCAGCACTGATTTCCAATCCATTATTGTGATTCATGCAATAATGGATTTTTTTCTATATGATCATTCCTTCGTCAGCTTCAGTAAATCTATGACTACATTGAATTTCTGGATACTCTCTCTTCCTTCCGGGTTCAATGCATGGTCAGTTTGTATGATTTTGAATTCTACAGGAAATTTCACAATCTGATGATTCTGTTCATATACCTGTAGAGTTGTGCAGGAATCATCCAGTATAAATTGATAGTTTTCAGGAGAATAATTTATATCCAGTGGTTCGGCAACGGAAATGTAGTATCCAGATTCATTCAATGGTTGTTTTTCAAGGTTTAACGCAAAAACGATTGTGAGTGAAAAATTGATTGTCTCACCATTACCTTTGTCAAAATCTTCCTGATACTGGATAGTATATATTTTGTTGTCGAGATCTAAAACACCTTCAATGATTTCGCTTTCTTCATTTTCACTGGATTGTGAAGGTTGAACAGACGGAACAGGAGAAATTGTCGTAGTGGCTGTGTTATCAGAGCATCCTGATAGAAGGACAGCCAATCCCCAAGCCAGTATTGATATGGTTTGCTGCTTTTTCATATGGCACTCCTTTCTTTGCCAGAAAAGATTGTTCAAGTTGCCTTTCCTGATTTCTTCATAACATGGCAACATCACAAATGCAATATTACGCAGACACAAATGATGAATATTATTCTTTTTTTTTGAACATATTGAAAACTGTTACAAAGTGGTTGTCTCAGATAGATAATCTAATCGTGGCTCTGCGTTTTTCTTTGTTTGCAGTTTTGTTACAAATGGACAAGTAAATAACAATGTATAATGTTGGTATGGCACATGTATTGGTAGTGGAAGATGATGAACATATCCGGATGTTAATCAGGGATATACTGGCACTTGGTGGGCATACAGCAGTGCTTGCGGAAGATGGCAAAGAAGCAGAAGAAAAGATTGAAAGTGAAGCTTTTGATCTTGGTCTTTTTGATGTGATGCTGCCGGAAGAAGATGGTTTTGCGCTCATGGAAAAGGTTCATGACTTTCCAGTGATTTTTGTTTCAGCATTGTCTACCGTAAATGACAAGGTTAAAGGCTTGAAGCTTGGTGCGGAGGATTATATTGTCAAACCGTTTGAGCCATTGGAACTATTGGCACGGATTGATGTTGTTTTGCGCAGAACAGGCAGGGGAAAAGATATTCTTACCTACGAAAATATTATTTTGAATGAGAAAGAACATACAGTGACACAGAATGGGCAGGAAGTATTGCTTGCACCAAAGGAATTTGATCTGCTCAGATTATTTATTTCCCATCCTGGTATTGTTTTTACGAAAGACAGATTACTTTCTCTTGTCTGGGGTTATGCGTATTCAGTAGAGACAAGAACAGTGGATATTCATATCCAGAGGCTCAGAAAGAAGATTCACCTGCAGGATGTTCTGGTCACTATTCCAAGGGTTGGCTATAAGCTGGAGAAGAAATCATGAGGCTGTGGCAGAAGGTGTTTCTGGCAACACTGGCATTATTCTTTGGTATTGCCTGTTCGATGTCTATCGTTTATCTCAAACGCAGTAGTGACCTCATGTGGAAAAGAGAAGGCGAACATGCGGTGACAGAAACAGCGTATATTGCAGGTAATGTTTCTTTTGCTTTGACCAATGCCAGACTCAAAGAAGGAAAGCTTGTGTATGAAGAAAATGAGCTGATAGAAAACATTGTGGAAATCTGTGAAGACCAGGTAACAGATGCATATTTCCTTGGATTTACATTGACAGATAAAACAGGAAACATCATTGCTGCAACACGTGATATGCAGGAGATTGCCTATACTTTTCCTGCATCTGAAACAGCGCAGTATGTCCTTGAACAGCAAGGAGATCGTTTTTATATTGTGACTTCTGTTCCTATAACGATGGAAATGTACAGATATGTCATAAAGGCTTTGTTTGATGTGACAGATGTTGCGCAGGAAATGGAAAACCAGAAAGTAGAAACCATTCTGATTTCTTTTATCACAGGCATTATTATTACCATTTTCCTGGTTTGTATCATTCGCAGTATGTTAAAACGACTTTCCATTCTTGATAGACAGGCACGAGAAATTGCTGCGGGAAGTTATGACAAGCGCATAGAAGAAAAGGGAAATGATGAGTTAAGAGATCTTTCTCATGACATGAATGAACTTGCCGGCGCAGTACAGGAGAAGGTTCAGAAACTGGAAAAGGTGGCAGAGGAAAGAGAAATGTTTATTGGTGACTTTGCTCATGAAATGAAGACACCATTAACCAGTATTCTTGGTTACAGCCAGATGCTCGAACTGTTACCATCTTTATCTCTTGAACAACAGAAAAAATATGCTGGTATTATTCGTGAAGAGGCGTCTCGTATGAAGGCTCTTTCTTCTAAGATTCTTGAGCTCACGGTATTGCATGCGGAAACGATCGAAAAGAAGAGAACAGATATTCGAAAGTTGTTTGAAGAAGTGAACATCAGTGTACAGCCGGTATTTCAGGAAGATGGTAAATCTATTGCGATGCACAGTGAAGATGTGTTTATCAATGCGGATGAGACATTGCTTGGTTCGTTGTTATACAACCTGATTGATAATGCCCGTAAGGCAGGTGATACAGGTGGAGAAGTAGTTGTTTTGGCAAAGGCAGATCATGACAACGTCATCATTACTGTCAGTGACAATGGTTGTGGTATGTGTGAAGAAGAGATGAAAAAGATATTTGAACCATTTTACAGGGTAGATAAGGCTCGCAGCCGCAAAGCGGGTGGAGCAGGACTTGGTCTTTCATTGTGCAAGAGAATTGTGGAATTACATGAGGGCACAATGCATATAGAAAGTGAGAAAGGAAAGGGGACAATTGTGACATTGACCTTTACAAGGGTGGAATACCGATGAAAAGACATACAATACGTTTTTTGATATGTGCAACAGTAGTTATTCTTGCCGGAATTACTTCTTCTATATGTGTGGTCAATTACTTTGTCAGATTCCCTGTCAATGAAGTGGTACAAACGGACGGTGTTTCTATTCCGATTATCTATGGAACAGATACTGATACGATCGTTTTTTCTCCATGGGAGAAATATGAGGCAGAGGAAATACATCCTTATCTGGCATACCGGGACAGTTTTCAACAAGGAACATATGAAATTCATAATTATGGAGAGGTTTTTATCAACACATGTGAATCAGTATTCTCCAAAATGAATGTGACAACAGATGATGTACTTCTTTCGCAATTACAATCGGATATTCTCTTGTCAAGGTTCTACCTGAATCAGATAAGTGGTTATAGGAATGGAAAGGAAGTCATATTGCGTGCTGCAGCAGATTTTACGGAAAGCACACCAGACTTTTCTATTACCATGGAATCAGCGAATGCAAAAGAATGTTCAGAAGAAGAAAAAGAACTGGCAGTACAGAAAGTGAAAAATGATCTTCATGGGCTGATGTTCAATGAAGACAATGAACTTGTTCAATTTCTAAATGCTATAAAGCAGGTAAATACCTGGTACATTGTGCATGATTCAGCAGTTCTTTTTTCAGACAATTTTAATCCGGACAGCTATGGCATACCAGTTGATGAATCAATGACGACAGACGAAATCATGAATGCTATGATGAAAGCCAACGAACTGGTCAGCCTGCAAATTGTTGAGTTATCAGAAGATACTGTGATTCTTGCACGGATTACAGGTTATGGAACAACAGGTTTGTATTACAACATAGAAAACAGTTGTTACAGTGGCATAGCCTTCAACCGGTAATGTTTACAGTTTTGTTGCAGTTTGGTGCAGGACTTGGTTACATATTATGCGTTATTCTCCAGATAGAAAGAATCTGGAGAATTTTATGTTTGTACAAAGGTATAAAAACGGCGATCAGGAATGACTCTGTATTTACTATACAGAGTCAAAGGAAAAGTAATTCATGTGAATGGATAGCTGATTTTCTACGGTAAGTTATCTTTGTGTATAGAAAATATAGATATTTCATTCACATCATTGGTAAATCAGATAATTCTTTCTTTTCAAGGAGGCTATGATAATGAAAAAGAAACTGATCACAACAGCTATGGCAGCTATGACAATTGCGACTTTCGACAAAGATCAATGCAAGTAGTCAGGATAGAGATTATTATTTTCACTTTGTCGGTGGATCAGCAGTTACTAACCGTCAGATAAAGGAAGATTCTACAAGTTTCTATATGCATTTTCAGTTAGGAACTGCTTCGAAATATGAGGCACATGCGGTTGGTTGGAAATATGGACAGATGTTTGAAACGGACTGCTCATCTGATCCTGCTAATCCAGGTGTACATTATCACTATGCATTTGAAAAAGGGCAGAAGCGCTATATGTATAATTATGTGCAGGAAAGAAATTGCCCACTAGCCGGTGTAAGAGCAGATGGCATTTCCGGACAGAGTGCATCAGGCGTCTGGTCGCCAGATAGTGTCTATGAAGCAGGGGTAATTCCTGCAACAGACTATATCATTCGTTAGAAAGGAAGGTGAAGTCACAGCTTTATGCTGTGACTTCCTTGTATCAGAATATGAAAAAATGTTTTGTCTTGCATTGGGAAAGAATGTTACATGGCAGAAAGTTCAAAATTGCATTATGTATTGGCATTGCCCTGGCAGTGCTGCAGTGGCTGGACTCAACGTATTTATTAACGGATCCAGGAAGAATTACTGCTTATTTACATCCTGTTGATGATTTGATTGGTGTATCTGAAATCAGTATGGCAGCTCCCAATACGGTATATGAAGAGTGGATTGGTGTAGATACTTTTTCCTTTTTTGCGGTGGTGTTTTATATGGCAATGCCATTACTTGCGGTTTTACCGTATGGAACGGAACTACTGGAAGATCATTTATCTGGGTATAACAGACATGTGGTGATCCGGGAAAACAGAGAGGCGTATTATCTTACTGGCTTTATCACAGCTTTTCTTTCTGGCATGCTGGTTATAGCAATTCCCATGGTGGTTAACTTTATGTTGCATACTAGCACTTATCCTTTGCTTTTTCCACAAGATGGCAGAGGATCTGCTCCAATTGGCAGGTTAACAATGTGGGGCGCTTTATTCTATGAACATCCGATGGTGTATGCATTGATTTATCTTTTCATCCCATCATTTTATGCTGGTCTTGTTGCGTGTTTTTCTGTAGCGATTGGTCTTGTCTTTGAACAACGTTTTGTCGCATTGTTTTTTCCTTTCATTTTATTCATGTTCACCAATACGGCTTCTATTGCCATTGGTGAAGATCAATGGTCTCCATATACATTTCTTTGTGGGGCATTATTTTCTTCAAAAGTCACACCATTTGTATTTCTGGTAACAGGTCTGATCCTGTTTTTGCCAGCTGTGTTTACTTATCTGCATAAAAGGAAGGGAGATGTTTTCTGATGAAACAGTTCCTTCTGTCTTCTTTCCAACACATGAAATGGGATGTACGCAGTGGTTTGCGGGAAAACAAGGTGAAATTTCTTGTTTGTGTTCTTTTGTACATTTTCATCGGATTTGGCATTTTACGTTTATATCGGACATATGAAACGCTTGTCGATGATCCGGGAACAGCAGGATTTGTGGATCTTTGGATTTATGCCTTTGGTGGTTTTCCACAAATTTACATTGGTCAACAATTCATTGTCCCTTTGAACTGGCTTGGTGCACAGATGATGATTGCCTGGATCATTGGAGACCATATCAACCGGGATATGGAAAATGAAGGTTTACAGTACCTGATTCGCAGTCATAAGAAATCTGAATGGTTGCTGGGAAAAGTGGGATATTGTGTTGTGATGGTACTTCTCTTTTATGGCATCGCATTTTGTGCATTGTTTGTGTTTTCCTGCCTTTTTCTGACGCCTGGTTTTTCCATCAATCATGGCTTGTGCAGTTTTATCGTTTCCATTTTTCCTGAGTGGGAAACGCAAGCCTCGTTATGGATTGGACTTGTCCTGCTTCCGATATTGACTTCAATTGTGATTTCTGTTGGCCAGATGGTGCTGAGTCTTTTTGTAAAACCGGTGTATGCATTCTTTACCGTACTTGTCTATATGATCATGAGTGCATATACAACCACTTACTGGGTGTTGGGGTGTTATTCCATGCTTGCAAGAAAGTTTACCCAGGTGAGAATGCTGGGAAATGAAACGTTGTCTTGTATTGAGCAGCCATATGCTATTCTCATTGAAATTGGTCTGCTTATTATCTTTTGGATTATTGGAAATGTACGGTTAAGGAAATTTGACTTTCTACAGGAGAGGTGAGGGTTATGGAAATCAGGTTGAATCACTATACAAAAGTAATTGGTAAAAGAACAATACTATCAGACATAAATCTGAATTTTTACAGTGGTGAAATTGTTGGTCTGCAGGGGATTAATGGAAGCGGAAAGACAATGTTACTGCGCGCACTTTGTGGGTTGATTTACCCAACAGAAGGATCATTGGAAATGGATGGAAAGGTGATGGGAACAGATTTTTCTTTTCCGGAAAGTGTTGGCGCATTGATAGAGTCCCCTGCATTTTTGAAAGAATATACCGGAAAGAAGAACCTGGAAATGATTGCGGCATTGCGTGGAGTTGCCTCAAAGGAGGATATCGCTTTTGCAATGAAACGTATTGGTCTTGAACCAGATGATAAACGGACATACAAAAAATATTCGCTGGGCATGAAGCAGAAACTTGGTATTGCGGCTGCGATTATGGAAAAACCGGAGCTGATCATTCTGGATGAGCCATTTAATGCATTAGATGAAAGTTCTGCTAAAGCTTGTCAGGAAATCATTATGGAAGAAAAGAATCGGGGTGCCCTGGTATTTCTTGCCTGTCACGACAAAACTGTTCTTTCAGGATTGTCCGATGTTTTATATAGCATTGAAGAAGGAAAAATAACAGATTGCCGGAGGAAAGAGGAATGAAGAAGAAGGTTTTGATTGTGGTCATTTGTCTCTTCCTTGCCTGGTGTGTTCGTGGGGCGTATGTTCAGAATACCGTACATCATTTTGAGGGTACAGAGACGTATGGATTTCATGAACCTGTTCAATTTGATAACTACCAGGTAGAAGTTGTTTCATTTGAAACGGAGCGAATAGAAACATTTTGTGATAAACATGATTTGGATGACTCTTTTAACTATGGAGAAGATTTCTATGTGGGTCTTGTTGGCGTAAAAGTTAAAAATACCACAGATGATTTACCGGGTGAAGTTCCGTTGTATCAGATGGTTATTGAAACAAAAACAGCTACGAATGGAATGGATTTATTTCTTTTTCAGGCACTGCATAATAATGATACTTCCACGTTTTCGCCTTATATTATGCCTGGGGAAGAAGCTTATGTTGAAATCCCATTTACCGAATGCAGTGAATACTATGGGGTTGAAGGCAATCTCTTTGAACAGCTTCCTTTTGCGGTAACGATGTCTATCTATCCGGTCAAGAAAATGGTCTATCTTAATGATTTATGGTGATGAGTTATGAAGAAGAAAAGAATAATAGTTTTAGCAGTCTTTACTGTATTTTGTTTACTGGCAGTCTATGTTTCAAAGGATCATCTGCTTTCTGTTTTATTTAAGGCACAGGAAGAATTTCCTGGTTTAAAACCGGAAATGACAGCAGAGTCATTTATCGATGATGAAAATACGGATAAAGATACCATACGCTCTGGCATTGATTATGTGAGTTATCATGACCAGTATAAAGAGCTTGGGACACAAATTACTGCTGAAGGTGTACAGGCAAAGATGTTACTTTCCAATTTAAAGGAATTGCAGAAAAGAGATGGCAGTCTGGATGCGAAAAGAGTAATTGAATTTCAGGATAGTACTGTCATGAATGATTCTTTGTTGCAATGGACTGTGGAAGATGTGTTTGTGACAGATCAGTATGATGCACTTTCCATTGATGATGCGGATAGGAGTGGTCTTGAATACTTTGAACCATATATGCAGGATGAACATACACCAAAGGAAGGGTGGACGTATCTTGTAGTGGATGTCAACATTCAAAATGCTGGCTGTGACCTGTCTGATTTTACAGGTTATGGCTATGCGGTATCCTATGCGTTTATGGATGAAGAGGGAGAGTTGTATTTCATGGATAATATTGTTCTTTACCACTCTCATCAGCCAGGTCCAACAGAACAATATGCATTACATCATTATGACTTCAAACATGGTGACAGTTTTGAAAACCGCTATGTTCTGATGTGTCCGATGGATATGCCAGACAACTGTAAGATGTACCTTATCATCAATCCAAGTGGCAACAGTGTCAAAGCACCAGAAGATAGTGCTATGGTTTCTCTCGAAGCATTTCTTCAATAAGTTACAGTTTTGTTACATCAGCATGCATGACTTTGTAACAGTTTCTCTGCAAAGATAAACATATGAAGAAGAAACGGAAACTCAAAGCATGGATAAAATGGACTGTGGCAATTGGTATCTGCCTTTCAGGAATAGCGTGGCTGCAGAAGGAAGAGAAAAAAGAGGTTTTGATTTTTCAGAATCCGGAATTTCCCAATGGTTGTGAAATCACAAGTCTGACCATGTTGTTACAGATGTATGGGTATACCCCATCTGTTGCATTGCTGTATGACCAGTACCTTGCCAAAGGGGAGGTCACATTGCAGGATGGCGTACTCTATGGACCGGACCCAGAAGTGGCATATGCAGGAGACGCACGAAGTGAGGACCGTGGCTGGTATTGTTATGAAATGCCATTGGCAGAGGCAGGCAACGGATATCTTGTTTCGCTTGGGGAAGCACAAAGGCTCACGGGTGTACAAGGCATTACCATACAGCAATTGGATGAACAACTGCATAATGGACCAGTTGTCTGCTGGGTGACCATTGGTTATGAAACACCTATGTACAGCACCCTTGTCTACAATACCGGTATGACGACATTCCAGCCGTTTACCAACCTGCATTGTATTGTGGTCAAAGAAAAGACAATGCAGGGGTATGCCGTGCTCGATCCATTGCGGGGAAGTTATTCTGTTGAAGAAACCATATTCCAAAACAGTTTTGTGTCTGTTGGAAGCAGAGTGGTGCATTTTGGATGAAGGAAGTGTAGTCTGCACTTCCTTTTCTAATGAAAAAGGTGTGAGTTTCCTCACATCCTGTGTGTTTATTCAGCTTTGGCAGCAGCTGCCTGGGCAAGCTGTGCCTGTACAGCAGTGATAGCAACGACACCGACAATGTCTTCATAGAAGCATCCTCTGGAGAGGTCATTGACCGGTGCAGCAAGTCCCTGCAGGATTGGTCCATAGGCTTCTGCTTTGGCAAGTCTCTGAACGAGTTTGTAACCGATGTTGCCGCAGTCAACATTCGGGAAAATGAGGACATTGGCGTGTCCTGCTACTGTTGAACCTGGTGCCTTGATCTTGGCAACAAATGGATCAAGTGCTGCATCCAGCTGTAATTCACCATCACAATCGAGATGTGGATATTCCTTGTGGGCAAGGGTGACTGCCTCTGCAACCTTTGTGACCATCGGGTGTTTTGCACTTCCCTTTGTGGAGTGGGAGAGGAAAGCAACTCTTGCATGTCCACCGAGCAGACTTTCAAAGGATTCTGCCGCATCATTGGCAATAGCCGCAAGTTCCTCGGAGTTTGGATCCTGGTTCAGTGCGCAGTCCGCAAAGATAAATGTACCATGCTGACCATAGTCACTCTTAGGAACATCGAGGACAAAGAAGCCTGACGCAAGTTTCTTGCCAGGTGCAGTACGCAATACCTGCAAGGCAGGACGTAGGGTGCTTGCGGTAGAGTGGCAAGCGCCAGAGACAACACCATCCGCATCACCGTTTTTGACCATGACAACTGCAAACATTGTCTTGTCTTCAAGCAGTGTCTTTCTGGCAAGTTCTTCTGTCATGCCCTTGTTCTTACGGATTTCTGTAAGCAATTTGACATATTCATCGAGCTTTTCATATTTTTCCGGGTTGATGATGGTAATTCCATCAATGTTGACATCATAGTGCAGTGCTTCAGAATAGATCGTTGCTTCATCGCCAAGCAATACGAGATTTGCAGTTTTCTCTTCGCGGATCATCGCTGCTGCACGGATGACTCTTTCATCTTCAGATTCTGGCAGGACGATCGTCTTCAGATCGGCTGCGGCTTTTTCTTTAATACCTTCAATAAATGACATTCTTTTCTTTCCCGCTTTCTAGTCCGGTTATTGTAACCGTTTTAACTTATAGCACTAAATGAGACAAATGTCATTTTTTATAATTTTTTCACAAACTTTTTTGACAATGTTAGAATAGAAGGACAAAGAAGGTGAGAAAATGATTGTCAAAAGAGACTGTTATTACTGGCCGAAAGGTGAAAACAGAATGCTGCACATCTATCTGCCTGAAGACTATGACACTAGTGATGAACGTTATCCTGTGATGTACATGTTCGATGGTCATAATCTGTTTTTTGATGAAGATGCAACCTATGGAACAAGCTGGGGTCTGTATGACTTCATGAAGCAATATGACAAACAGGTAATCATTGTCGGAATGGAATGTTCCCACAAGGGAAATGAGAGATTGGAAGAATATTGTCCATACCGCAAGAAGATGATGGGTCAGTGGATTGATGGCATTGGTGACAAGACCATGCAGTGTATTGTCAATGAAGTCAAACCACTCATCGATCGTGACTATCGTACCTATGGACATCGTGAAGCAACAGCCATCGGTGGTTCATCCATGGGTGGATTGATGACACTGTACGCCATGCTTGCCTACAATGGTTACTTTTCCAAAGGAGCAGCATTATCAACTGGTGTATTCTGGAACATAGCGAATTTGCGCAAAGAACTGGAAAACCATGTCATTCAGCCGGATACCCGCATATATATGTCCTGGGGTGAAAAGGAAATGGGTCGTGCTGCCTATGGCAAAGATCCAAGCCGGGATACAAGAGAAGCACGTTCAGTTTATAAGTTTGAACGGGAACTGCAGGAAAGAGGGGTAAGGACATATCACTATTTCCAATGGGGTGGTGAACATTGTGAACGTGACTGGCGGGGCCAGAACTGGATTTATATGGACTTTTTATGGAAATGAAAAAACTGCGGTAATGCCGCAGTTTTCTTTCAGAATGTGAATTCAAATGGTGTAGCAGATGTATAGCTGTCCGCATCAGCAGGTAACAGTGAGAGATTTGCATCTTCAAGGTGCAGTGTTTCAAACTGGTTTTCTGTGCGGCCACTTTCGGTTGTGAATTCAATGGTCTGTGCATAACCTTCAGCCTTGTCTTCATCGGCAGTTGTGTGGATGGTTACAGATTCTCCATCCGCAAGACCTCCATCCGCATAGTTTGTGCCCTTATCATCAGAACCTGTTTCATAGATGTAGAGGTCTGTGATTGTTTCACCAGTGTTATTGGTGATCTTGTAATTGCCTTCTGTGACAACTTCCTTTGTTTCTGCACTTGCAGAAGGGGTTGTTGTTGCGGTGGCTTCTGCTGTTGTGTTCTTTGTTGCACAACCAGCAAGTCCCATCATCAGTATTGCTGCTGTAGCAGCTTTGAATGCTTTTGTATACATGTTGATTCATCTCCTTTGTCATTCAGACTATTTTCAGTTTTGCAGAAGTGTATGTAAATTTCATTATACGCTTATTAACATTTGATGAAAAACAGGTGAAGAAATAGTGAACATATGGTAGTTGTTCAGTCTTCGTCTGTTTTCGGTTACAATAGATAGAGAACATGTTTTTCTGGAGGTAATCATGAATAAAGAAATTATGAACCGCTATGAACAGTGGTTGAACGAACTGGATGAAAAGGATCCATTACATAAGGAATTAGAGGCAATTGCCAACCAGCCTGATGAAATCGAAGACCGCTTCTACCAGGACCTTTCCTTTGGTACAGCAGGGTTAAGAGGAAAGATTGGTGCCGGTACAAACCGGATGAATTTCTATACCGTAGCCCGTGCAACCCAGGGCATTGCGGACTTTATTGTTTCCTATGGAAAAGAAGCGATGGACAAGGGCTTGATCATTGCCCATGACCCACGTCACTTTTCAAAGGAGTTTTCAGAACTTGCTGCTTCTATTTATGCCGCAAATGGAATACGGGTCTATGTATTCAATGACCTTCGTCCAACCCCTGAACTGGCATATCTCATCCGCAAGCTTGGTACAACAAGTGGTATCAATATCACCGCTTCCCATAACCCAAAGGAATACAATGGCTATAAGGCGTATTGGACAGATGGCTGTCAGGTATCAAGTGAAATTGCGGATGGCATGACAGAATGTATTCAAAAAGTGGATATGTTCCATGGTATTCAGAAGATGGACTACGAAACAGCAGTAAAGGAAGGGAAGATCATCGTATTGGATGAATCCTATGACCGGATGTACCTTGATGCCATTGAAGCACTTGCTATTCATTCTGGTGATGAAATTGATCTTTCGATTCCAATTGTCTATACACCACTCAATGGTGCAGGTTCCATTCCATTCAGAACCATGTTGAAAGACAGGGGATTTACAAACTGGCATATTGTCAAAGAACAGGAAAATCCAGATCCGGATTTTACAACAGTCGGTTATCCTAATCCGGAAGACCCAAAGGCATTCCGTATGTCAGAAGAACTGGGCAGAAAGGTTGGTGCAGAGCTGCTCATGGCAACTGACCCTGATAGTGACCGCTTTGCAATAGAAATCAGGGATGATGAGGGCAATTATGTACCACTCAATGGCAACCAGACCGGTTATCTTCTTGTCAGCTATATTCTTGAAGGTCATAAGACGGCCGGTACATTACCAGAACGTGGGGCAATGGTGAAGTCTATTGTCACAAGTACATTGAGCACAGAAATTGCCAAAGACTATGGTGTACGCATGTTTGAATCATTGACCGGTTTCAAGAACATCTGTGGCAGAATTCCATACCTTGAAGAAAATGGTTATACATACCTCTTTGGTTATGAAGAATCTGTCGGTTATGCAGCATGTAAAGACATCCGTGACAAAGATGGTATTTCTGCCGGTATGCTTGTGGCAGAAGCAGCTGCGTATTATAAAAAACAGGGCAAGACCCTGTTCCAGGTATTGGATGAGTTGTATCAGAAATTTGGCTACTATGCGGAAGATGAGCCGAATATTGTATTGGAAGGCATACCTGGGGCAGAGCGCATCAAACGGATGATGGCATATGTCAGAAATAACCTTCCGACATCTGTTGCCGGTTACAAGGTTGTCAGGAACATTGATTACAAAGATGGGTATGAAGACATCCCGGCAAGTAATGTATTGCGTTTCTTCCTGGAAAATGGCAGCTGGTTTGCCATTCGTCCATCTGGAACAGAACCGAAGATCAAATTCTATTTCTATGCGACAGCTTCCAGTAAAGAAGACGCATTGTCCATCAATCAGAAGATCAAAGATGAGATCTTCAATATGATTCAATCTGTTGAATAAGCAAAGATGCCCATGGAATCCATGGGCATCTGATAAAATCCTGGAGGTACAATAATTCATGGGTTGTGACGCAATGATCAAAAATACAGATGAGTTGGAATTCGTTGTTTTCTGTATAGAAAATGTGGCACAGAAACTTGGTAAAAATGCCAGCGATGTGTATCGCGCTGTAGCTGAGAAAAGCGATATTTTGAATGGATATATCATTCCTTCGTATGATATATTGCACACCCAGAGCAAAGAATATATCGTTGATGATATAATAAGTCTTCTGAAAGAAAGAGGTATCCAGGTATGATTCTCTATCATGACTCATATTCTGAAATTCAAAACCCGGATGTAAAACATTCCAGAAGTCATTTAGACTTTGGACGTGGGTTCTATACCACCCCAATTCATGATCAGGCTGTAAGATGGTGTGAGAAATTCAAGCGCCGTGGAAAACAGGGAGTTGTATCTTGTTATCGATTTGACGAGTTGGCATATCAGAAGCTGCAGGTTTTGACCTTTGATCAGTATTCTGATGAATGGCTGGATTTTGTTATGAATTGCAGAAGAGGAAAGGACACAACAGAGTATGATCTTGTTGTCGGGGACATTGCGAACGACAAGGTACTCAATACTGTTGAGCTTTATTTCGACGGATTGATTGACAAAGCAGAGGCAATTCGCCGCCTTCGTTTTGAAAAACCAAATCTTCAGATATGCTTCCGTTCCCAAAGAGCACTTGAAGGCTATTTGCATTTTGAAGGGAGTGAAGTCATATGAATGCTAATCCAATATTGTTGCAGAAAAAATATGCGCGCATTATTGCGCTGTTTTCCCGCAAGGAAAAGCTTTCTTTCAACGATGCTTTGCGATTCTTCTATCATTCACAAACGTATCAGATGCTGCATGATGGTGTAGCAGACCTTCATTGTATGAGTGATGGATATCTGACGGAAGAACTTGCAGATGAATATGAAGAAAAGTGAACCACCCGGACTTTTGCAGTCAGAGTAGTTCACGATTGTGTTTCTGTCCCAAATGCCTGTAACAGGCGGACCATAAATTCTTTGGTAAGAATGAGGTCATCTCTGCCTGGGTTGAGTACGGCTGCTGCTACATGTGCATTTACATCGAGAAACGTGATGAGATCGAGGAAGTCTGTTACAAAGATTTCCTGGTCTTTTTCTTTTATCATACCCATTTCCTGCATGAAAGCTTCTTTTGTAAATACTGGCAGGTACTTTTCATCCTCTGCCATCAACAGTGGTGATATGGTGATTTCTTCTGCGCTGACTTCACTGTCATGGGCATGTTCCTCTTTTACAGTACACAGCAATAGAAACCTGCCTTCTTCAACAAGTGCCCTGCTGAGGGAGAATAATACTTCCTGTTCTTTTTCTTCACTGAGGGGCATTCTTCTTTCCAGAAGCAGCTGCTCAATAACCGGTGAAGAAATGTCATCTGTCTTCTTATACATGCGGTGAGTATAGCACAGCTTTTGACAAAATGCATTGCAAAGTGGACATATGATTTTTAGAATAGATACTAGATGAGAAAAGACGAGACAGACAATGCATTGCGCGGACTGACAAGTGATGAAGTGAACTACCGGATAGGACATGGACTTGTCAATACACCAGTGAAAAGTGGTACGCGTACAATAAGGGAAATCATACACGAAAACGTGTTTACCTTTTTCAACCTTATTTTTGTTGTTCTTGCCATCATGGTTATCACAGCAGGTTATTATACGGACATGACATTTCTTCTGGTAGCAGCTGCCAATACGGCAATTGGTATTGTGCAGGAAGTGCGCTCCAAGAAGGCTGTAGACAGACTGACCATTCTTGCGGAACATGAAGTGGAAGTACTGCGTGATGGAAAGTGGAAGAAGATTCCTTCCGCAGAACTTGTGCGCGATGATGTGATTATCATTGAAGAAGGGGCACAGATTCCTTCAGATGGCATCGTTGTACAAGGTTCCATCAAAGCCAATGAAGCATTGATTACCGGTGAAGAAGCAGATGTGGATAAAGTGACTGGTGATACGTTGCATTCAGGCAGTGTATGTACTGCGGGCAGATGTACGGTTCGCCTGACGGCAGTTGGTAAAGAAAGCTATGCAGCACAATTGACAAGTGAAGCGACAACTGGTGTGAAGGTTGCCAAAAGTGACATGATGAAGTCACTTGACAAACTGATCCGCATGATTGGTATTGCTTTGATTCCAATTGGGATTCTGTTGTTTATTAATGAATATGTCGTATTGAAACAGGGTTATAACGAAACCGTCCGTTCTGTTGTGGCAGGACTGATTGGCATGATACCGGAAGGGTTGTACCTGTTGACTTCGGTTGCCCTTGCAGCATCCGTCCTGCGCTTGTCACAGAAGAAAGTACTTGTCAGGGATCTTGATTGTGTAGAGAAACTGGCAAGAATTGATACCCTTTGTGTAGACAAGACCGGTACGATTACTGAACCGGGCATGAATATGGAAAAGATGATCATCCTTGATGATGAAGTGGATGAACATATGATGCGTATTGCCATTTCTGCATATGCGCGTTCTTTTGAAGTGCAGAATGAAACCGGAAAGGCCATCGCCCGTTACTTCTATGATGACCCGGGCTGGCATACAAGACTGGTTGTGCCATTTTCTTCTTCGACCAAATATAGTGCGGTTGGTTTTGAAGAATTTGGTACTCTGGTGGTTGGTGCACCACAGTTTGTGATGAAGGGCAGGTATAAGGAAATAGAGGACAAGGTACATCCGTATGTGCAGGAAGGCAGGCGGGTGGTCCTTGTGGCAGGCTATGGTGGTAATGCTGTAAAGGAAATCCGGGAAGAGGATGTTATGCCGCTGGCATTGCTTGTATTAACGAATAATATCCGCCGTAATGCAAAAGAAACATTTTCCTATTTCCATAAACAAGGGGTTAACATCAAGGTTATCTCCGGTGATGATGCAGAAACGGTTTCCCGTATTGCCCGGCTTGTGGAAATTGATGGGGCAGAGAAGTATGTGGATGCTTCAACGTTATCGGATGAACAATTGATAGAGGCAATGGAGACATATACCGTCTTTGGCAGAACGACTCCGGAAATGAAAAAGAAAATGGTGCTTGCTTTGCAGAAGAAAGGGCATTATGTTGCCATGACAGGTGATGGTGTCAATGATGTGCTCGCATTGAAAGAAGCAGATTGTGGTATAGCGATGGCTTCTGGTACAGAAGCCGCAAGCCAGATTGCCCAGCTTGTCTTGTTAGACTCTGACTTCAGTGCAGTACCATCCATTGTCCTTGAAGGAAGACGCGTCATCAATAACATTGGCCGCTCGGCAAGATTGTTTCTTTCGAAGAATATCTTTTCCTTCTTCCTATCGGTATTCTGTGTCATTCTGCAACTCAGTTATCCACTTGTGCCATTGCAATTGTCTTTTGTCAGCGCTTTGACCATTGGCATACCTGGGTTCTTTCTGGCCATGCAGCCAAATGATGGAAGGGTGAGCGGTCACTTTATTTCTACCGTTCTCTATTATGCTTTCCCGGGAGGGTTATGTAACTTTCTTATTGTAGGCAGTCTCAATGCCTATGGTTACTGGTTTGCCTTAAGTGAAATGGAAATCAGTACATTGGCAGTATGTCTTGCCTTTGCGACAGGTCTTGTCATTCTCTATAGTGCATGCCGGCCTTTGAATACATTCCGTGTTACGATTCTCATTGCGATGGCAGTGACCGGTACACTGGCACTGCTGATATTCCACCAGCTGCTTGGTGTCTATGCACTTTCCATCAAGGCATGGATTGTCTTTGGTGTACTTCTTGCATTGATTATTCCTTTGATGCTGTTTATCCAGGTGTTGATACGTCTTATAAACAGGCAATACCACCGGTTTCTTGACCACAGGCAGAAATGATTGACAGGTATGGTTAACATAGCGTAACTTGAAAGAGGTAAAAACAGGTACACATGTACCGGAAAGGAAGTTTATGATTAAAATCATTACCGATTCAACAAGTGATTATACGATGGAAGAGGCAGAAGAGAAGGGTCTTGTCATTCTGCCATTGCGGGTGTTGTTTGGAGAAGAAGAATATCTCGACCGTGTCAATTTGTCAGTTGATGATTTTTACAACAAGCTGATTGAAACAGATGTTTTCCCCAAGACAAGCCAGATTACACCATTTACTTATGAAGAAGCGATGGAGAAGGAAGTAGAAGCAGGGAATGAAGTGCTTGTGTTTACGGTTTCTTCAAAGCTTTCTGGCTGTTACCAGAGTGCGATGACTGCAGCTTCTTCTTTTGAGGACAAGGTGCGAGTCATCGATACGCTTTCTGTCAGTATGGGTATCCAGATTCTGATTGATAGGGCAATGGCTCTCATTGAGGAAGGCAAGAGTCTTGATGAGATAGCGGAATGTCTTGAAGAGGAAAAGAAGCTGGTGCGTGTTGTCGCACTTCTTGATACATTGGAATATCTCAAGAAGGGTGGACGTATTTCTTCCACAAAAGCCATAGCAGGAAAGATTCTTGGCATCAAGCCGGTTATTTCCTTTGATGGAGGAGAAGTGAATCTTCTTGGTACAGCCCGTGGATCAAAGAGTGGATCCAACCTGCTCATGAAATATACAGAGGAAAATGCCATTGATCTATCCAAACCATTTGGCATGGTATACAGTGGTTTCTCAGATGTGTTGTTGAAGAAGTACATCAACGACAGTGCAAGGCTCTATGAAGGTAAAAATCCGGATGACTTTGTCATTTCCCGCCTTGGTGCCTGTGTTGGTACATATGCAGGTCCTGGTACCATTGGTGTTGCATACTTCACAAAGTGAGTTCAGCTGTTGTTCAGATTGTCTACGCAAAAACTTAACACAATCTTCAGAGCATCCTGATTGATGCGTTGTCTTTCTTCTGGTAGACTTTGTGCATACAAGGAAAACAGAAAGGAGACAAACATGAGTATCGTAAAAGATGGCGTTATGCTCGTCACTTACGAAACTGAGTGTTCTACAATCTGTGAGTACATGACTGAAACTGAGTTTAATATTCTTAAAAAAGACGAACTTAACGGTAAGATCAGAATCATGGGTCACAGGAACCTCAGCTATTCCAGGTGATTTATTGCGGCTGTTTTGGCAGTCGCTTTTTTTTGTTTGTGATATTATTTCTAATATGAAGCACGTGATGAATCAGGACGAACAATACAGAAGGATGACAGAAACACCTGTCTCAAAACTCATTTTCACCCTTGGTATTCCTACGGTTATTTCCATGTTAGTGACCAATATTTACAACATGGCAGATACGTACTTTGTTGGCACCATCGGCACCAGTGCATCAGGGGCCACTGGTGTTGTCTTTGCTTTGATGGGCATATTGCAGGCATTTGGCTTTATGTATGGTCATGGGGCAGGTTCCCATATTTCAAGGAGACTGGGCGCAAGGGATGTCCATGCGGCAAGAACGTACAGTGCCACAAGTTTCTATCTTTCCATCTTTACCGGATTAGTTATCATGATTGGTGGTTTCTTGTTCATGGATCCATTGATGCGGTTACTGGGCAGTACGGAAACCATTCTGCCATATGCACGTATCTATGCGTTCTATATTCTCATTGCTGGTCCTGCCTTCACTTCCAGTTGTGTGTTGAATAATATTCTTCGCTATGAAGGCATGGCTTTCTTTGCCATGATTGGTCTGACTTCTGGCGGTATTCTCAACATCTTTGGGGATGCACTGCTTGTCAATGTATTCCATATGGGCATAGCCGGGGCAGGTCTATCCACAGCTGTTTCCCAATATATCAGTATGATTATCCTGATGGTGCCATACCTCAGAGGGAAGACACAGAGCAGTATTGCCGTTTCTTTCTTCCATCCTGATGGAAATACAGTAAAAGATATCGTGTCTGTTGGTATGCCATCATTGTTAAGGCAGGGTCTCAATTCTGCTTCTTCTATGGTGCTCAACCTTTCCGCTGGTGTATATGGAGATGCGGCAGTTGCGGCGATTTCCATTGTTTCCCGTATTATGAATTTCCTGAGCTGCGTAGCTATTGGTATCGGCCAGGGATTCCAGCCGGTTTCTGCTTTCAACTATGGCGCAGGTTTCTATAGCCGTGTAAAAGATGGTTACCTGTTTTCATTGAAAGCCGGAACGGTATTGATGGTACTGTTTGCTATAGGTGGGTTTGTATTCTCTGAACAGCTTGTGATGTTATTCCGGAATGATCCGCTGGTCATTGATATCGGTTCTGTTGCTTTGAAACTGCAGTGTATTTCACTTGTACTCATGCCGGTTTCCATCTTTGGTAACATGTTATTTCAGTCAATCGGACTCTCGAAAACAGCTTCCTTTCTTGCAGCATTGCGCAGTGGAGTTGTTCTCATTCCAGTTGTGCTTCTTTTGTCGAATCTGTTTGGGCTAACCGGTCTTGAGTGGTCACAGGCAGTGTCAGAAGTTGTGTCTGCTCTGATTACTTTACCGATTTCCCTTCACTTTATCAAAACATTGCCGCAAGACCATCCGCAATAAAGAAAAAGACCGGATGGTCTTTTCAGTTGATGGAGAAGGTGAGGTCATCTTTGATATTGTCGGTTGCGACAATATAGAAGTCCATGTGTTCTTTTCCGTCTTCTTTTGTGTCAGCTTTGTCTTTGTCCATAATCCAGATGGCATCTGCTGTATTGCCGCTTTCTTCTTCATAGGCTTCAAGCATCTGTTTGCCTTCTTCAATGGATGTTGTAAACAGAGCTGTAGAGAGGCAGTCTGCTGCTCCGGAATCTTTTGTGATGATGGTCACACTGCGGTAGAGGTCTGCTGGAAATAATGTGTCCGGGTTGATGATGTGGTGATAACGGTTGCCATCTTCTGCTGTGTAATAGCGTTCATAGTCACCTGAGGTGACAAAGGATACAGAATCTTCAGCCGAAACGGTGAGGAAGCTGTTTCCTCCATCCGGGTTCTGGATACTGACACGCCATGGGGAACCATCTGGTTTTGTATGGATGGTGCGGTTATTACCACCGGCATTGATGACAACAGTGCCAATGTCTTCTTTTTGTTCTAATGTTTCCGCAATCTTTTCGGTCGCAAAGCCTTTGGCTATACCACCAACATCCAAAGAGACTTCCGGGTCGGTAATATAGACGGTAGAAGCTTCTTCATCGATGATGACCTTGTTCCATCCTTTGAACCTGGAAGCTTCTTCCAGTTCTGTTACAGTTGGGACATGTCCATCTTTGCCTTCTTCATTCAGTGCCTGACCTTCTTCACGGTAGTTGTGCCATACTTTGAGAAGACTGCCGATGGTGATATCGAATTCGTCATTGGACAATGTGCTGAAAGATTTTGCCTCATTTAACATTTCAATGATGACAGGGTCTACCACAACCGGGGAAACACCTGCGAAGTCATTGATGGTTTTGATGTTTGAAACACCTTCATAGTCGTTATAGATGTCAAATAGTTCGTTGTAGTGGGAAAACAGGGATACAACTTCTTCAAAGTGTGCCTTAGAAGCTTCTGTATCACTGTTATATTCCTGGTAGTAGAGGACCGTATCGAATCCGGCATCGAGAGAGATGTTGGAATAGAGGTCTTCCATGGTCGCTTTTTGGGTTGTGCTGCATCCGGCAAGCAGCAGGGCAAGGGATGCGCAGATCAGGTTTCTCTTTTTCATCATTTTTGCATTATAGCACAGTGCTTCATGGTCTCCAATTGTTCTTCGCCTGACTTTGTACAAACACATCTTTTGGATGAAAAGTGCATGAATATACACGAAAATGGTATCAATCATATTGAAATGTAAGAATTTATGTTAAAATATTGCCATTATATATCCGGTTTGCCGGATGAGGAGGAGATTATTTTGTCAGACGACCCCATATTACCCAAGATATTGATTCTGATTGCACTGATTGCAATCAATGCATTCTTTGCGGCAGCAGAGATTGCTGTTATTTCCCTTTCTGAGACAAAACTCGAGAAACAGGCAGAAGAGGGTGACAAGACGGCAGGAAAGCTGCTTGCTTTAATGCGCGCGCCGGACAATTTTCTTTCGGCTATTCAGGTAGCGATCACCCTGGCGGGATTTCTTTCTTCCGCATTTGCGGCAGACAGCTTTTCTGATCCGCTTGTGGACTGGCTGATCAATGATGTTGGTGTTACAGGTATTTCGACAACTATGCTGAATACAATCATCGTTGTTGGTATTACCATTGTGCTTTCTTATTTCAGCCTTGTTTTTGGTGAACTTGTGCCAAAGCGCGTAGCGATGAAGAGGACAGAAGGTGTTGCCCGCTTTACGGTAGGTACGGTAACTGCTGTTGCGACAATATTCAAACCGATTATCTGGTTCTTGTCTGTTTCGACCAATACAACATTGCGGCTGCTCGGTATTGATCCAAAGGCAGATGAAGAAGAAGTTTCGGAAGAGTCTATCCGCATGATGGTGGACCTTGGCGCAAAGAAAGGTGCCATTGAGTCTTCTGAAAAAGAGATGATCGATAATGTCTTTGAGTTTAATAACAAGACAGTTGGCGATATCATGGTACACCGTGTGGACATGGTGATGATCCATGAGGATGATACGCCTGAAAAGATCATGCAGGTGATTGAAAACAACGGTGTATCACATATTCCAGTCTGTCTAGAAGATGCGGATGATATCACCGGTATTCTTCCGGTCAGGGATTATCTGCTGAATGCACGTAAGGAGAAACCTGCACCACTTTCTGCTTTGATCAAGCCGGCATACTTTGTGCCAGAGCTGATGCATACCGACATGCTGTTTCAGGAAATGCAGAAACGCAAGGCGGTGATGGCTGTTGTGGTAGATGAGTATGGTGGTGTGGCAGGTCTTGTATCTATGCGGGATGTGCTCGAAGAGATCGTTGGTGAAGTCTATGATGATCTTGATCCGGATGATGAAAATATTCTTGTAAGACTGGAAGACAATCTCTGGCAGGTGGCTGGTTCATGTGAGCTGGACCTTCTTGCAGAGGCGCTTGATATACGTTTTCCTGCAGATGAAGAGTATGATACGCTGAATGGTCTTGTGATGGAGAAGGTGGATGTCATACCGGCTGACGGTTCACAGCTTGATGTGGATACAAGGGGACTGCATATTCATGTGATCAATATAAAGGATCACAAGGTGGAGTCAGCACTTGTTTCCAAACTTGTGCCACATTTGAAAGAAGAAGAGAAGCAGTGAGGCATATGGAATTCCATATGTCTTTTTTGATACAGATTTGTAGAATTGTTTTCACAATTCAAAATCTCAAAGAGCAATTGTAATAAGAAGTGTTATAATCTGTATGATTTGTTTGAGGGAAAGGAATTGAGATTATGTCACTGTTTACTGGTCCGATGCATCGTCATCTGGATGGACACAAGGATCTCACATTGACGGTCGAGGTAAATACATCCATCGATCCGGAATATGTATATATTCCACTTTCCAATGGGAAGTGTGAGCCATGTGTGAAAGTCGGCGATGAAGTGAAAGTCGGCACAAAAGTTGCAGAGCGTAATGACCATTTCCGTCTTCCGTTTTTCTCTTCTGTATCCGGTAAGGTTACAGCAATTGAAAAGCGTATGACTTCTGGTCTTACTCCTGCAGATCATCTGGTTATCCAGAATGATCACAAATATGAGAAGGTTCGTCCGTTTGAACCATTTGACTATGAAGCTGCTTCATGGCAGGAACTGCATGCATTCTGCCAGGATTCCGGTATGCTGGGTCTTGGTGGTGCAGGATTTCCGACATATGTCAAATATGCAAATCCTGAGAATGTTGATCTTCTCATCATCAATGCGGTTGAATGTGAACCGTATCTGACAGCGGATTATAAGAATATTGAGGAAAATGGCAAACTGCTCAAGACTGGTGTTCTTGCCTTCCATAAGCTTTCCAAAGCTGCCAAGGCATGCATTGCGATCAAGGAAGACAAAGTCCAGCAGATCAGTCAGCTCAAGGAACTCTTTGCTGGTACTGCTATTGAAGTAAGACCTGTCAAAGACCTCTATCCGATGGGGTGGGAGAGAACCATTGTCTATGCTTTGACAAAGAAGCGTTATGACAAGCTTCCGATTGAAGCAGGATGCATTGTCACCAATGCCGCTACAGCGATTGCCTTTGGTAACGCCATTGTCAATGGCATGCCAATTACCGAAAAGTATGTCACTGTTTCTGGTAATGGTGTTGGCAAGCCACAGAATGTGCGTGTACCGGTAGGTACAACTGCCCATGACATCATCATGGCATGTGGCGGTTATACTGCTGAAGATGTACTGCTGATTGCGGGTGGTCCGATGATGGGCAAGACTATCACAACGGATGCATTTGCCATCGCGCCGCAGAACAATGGTCTGACAGTATTGATCAACGAACCGGTTGATGAAGTGCCATGTCTTCGTTGTGGCAGATGTACTGAAGTCTGCCCGGCAGGTCTTGAACCGGTCCGCATTGCTAATGCAGTGAAGGTAAATGACACAGCAGCACTGGATAAGCTTTATACAATGGATTGCATTGAGTGTGGTCTTTGTACATATGTATGTCCATCCAAGATTGCTGTGACAGAAAATGTGCGCAGAGGCAAGAGAACACTGCAGATGCGTATGAAAAAAGGAGGTGCCAGATAATGAAATTCACATTCCGTGCGTCTCCAAACTACAGAGACAGCAAATCCACATCAGAAATCATGAAGGATGTCACCATCTGCCTTCTTGCAGTATTGACATTCTCCGCCGTATGGTATGGCGTCAGCTATGGTATGAACTATGGCATCCGCGTCGTATTGCTTGCATTATGCGCAGTTGTTTCTGCGCTTGTGACTGAAGCGGTCTATTTCAAGATCCGCGGCAAGGATATCAGACATGGTCTTACCCATTCTTATGCATGGGTAACAGCATTGATCATCGTTCTGATTTCCAAGATTGATACAAGTTACTATGCGGTCATTGTTGCGACATCTCTTGCCCTCATCTTCGGCAAGCTCGTCTTTGGTGGGTTTGGTCAGAACATCTTCAACCCGGCAGCTTTTGGTGCAGCTATTATCACCAACAGCTTCTCCGCTTCTGCTTCACCTGACTTTGTGACAGGTGCTACACCACTTGCGCCGATGCAGAGTGCTGGATGGGTCATGGATCCGTTCAACCTTGGTGCATATATCCAGGAGTTTGGCGGCTTTGGCAACATGCTGATTGGTAACTATGCTTCGGTAATCGGCGGATCCTGTGCATTGCTGATTATTCTCTGCTATGCATTCCTGACATGGCGTAAGGATCTCAACTGGAGAACACCACTTGTCTATGTTGGTACAATTGCCATCATTTCCCTGATTGCAGGTCTTGCGACAGGACAGGGTATTGAATTCATGTGCATCAACCTGCTTGCGGGTGGTGTCATGTTCTGTGGTGTGTTCATGTTGACAGATCCGGTTACTTCACCAGTTACTATTTCTGGCCGTTATATCTTTGCGGTTGGTGCAGCAGTACTCACACTTCTGATCAGATGGAAGTCCAATCTGCCAGATGGTGCATTGTATTCCATTCTGCTTATGAATATGTTGACACCGGCAATTGATCTTGCCTGTGATGGTTCTCTTATCAAGGACATCAAAAAGATTCAGATGAGAACAGTTATCATCTGTGCTCTGACTGCCCTTGTTGGCATTGCGGTAGGTGTAACACTCAAGCCAGCTGAGGCTGAAGATACTTCTTCCTCGACAACAACACCAGTTGAAGAAACAACAGGTGAGGAAGAAACAGGCAGTGAAACGCTTGATCTTGCACAGTTTGATGCTGTGGCAACGGAAGTTTCCAACGATGGTACGACAGCTGTCTATGACTGCTCTGCCAAGGGCTTTGGCCTTGTGACAGAAGCAGGCGATAACTATAGCGAAAACGAAGCAGAAGTAACAATCAATCTTTCTGATATGACAGTTGAATCTGTTGAACTGACACACTTTGGTGATACAGAGGGTGTTGGTGACAAGGCAACAAGCGATGATGCACTTGCTGCATATGAAGGTGTTTCTTCTGCGGATGAAGTGGATGCAGTGAGTTCTGCAACCTATACTTCTGGTTCCATTCAGGCAATGGTACAGGCTGCATTAGATGCAGCTGCTGAATAAGGAAAGGGGTGTTTACAATGGAGAAAATGAAAGATTCCAGCGTTTACAAGATGGTACTGCTCGGTGTTCTTTGTGCAGTGTGCGGACTTTTCCTTTCTGTGGTCAACAGCATCACAGCACCGATCATTGCTGAAAATGCCCTGGCTACAGTGAAGGATTCCCTGGAAATCATCTATCCGGGTGCTGAGTTCACCGATGTGACAGATGACTATATTGCGGAAGATACAACAGGTCATGTGAATGCGATCTATACAGCAGGGGATGAAGGTGTGATCTTCACCCTGAGCGGTACAGGTTATTCCAGTTCTGGTCTTACCTTCATGGTCGGTTTTGATTCCGAAGGTGTCATTTCCGGTTTTGTTCCACTGGAAAGCAGTGAGACAGACGGTTTTGGTTCAAGAGTCTTCGAAGAAGATTTTTACAGCACATATGTTGGTGTAGCAGAGGGTGATGAAATTCCAATGCTTTCTGGTGCTACATTGACTTCTACTGCAGTAAGAGATGGTATTGAAGCTGCCCAGGCACTTCTTCCATCCATTCTTGGAAAATAAGAGGGGTAAGTGAAAATGAGTGAAAAGAAAAAGACAAGCTTCTTTGATAAGCTTCTGACACAGAACCCTGTATTTGGTCTGTATCTTGGTATCTGTTCTACCCTTGCCATCACAACAAGTGTGAACAATGCCATCGGTATGGGCGTTGCGGTTACAGTTGTTCTTGTGCTGTCCAATGTCCTTGTCTCCTGTGTGAGAAACATCACACCGGATGACATTCATATTCCGGTTTATATCGTCATCATCGCAACACTGGTTACCGTTGTTGAGATGTTTATGCAGGCATATACAACAGATCTGTATGCAGCACTTGGGGCATTCATCGATCTCATTGTTGTTAACTGCATCATCCTTGGTCGTGCTGAAGCATATGCTTCCAAGAATCCTGTTGGCAAGTCTGCAGGTGATGGTCTCATGATGGGTATCTCCTACACATGTTCATTGCTTGCGATGTCTTTGATCAGACAGATTCTTGGTACTGGTGCTCTGACACTTTCCAATCCATTTACAAATGCGACAATCTTCTCTTTGCAGATTCTGCCTGCAGGTTATGAGATTGGCTTATTTACAAGTCAGACAGGTGCGTTCTTCACCTTTGCATTGCTTGCGGCCGCAATTGCAATGTATAAGGAAAGTAAGAACAGAAAGGGGGCTGAATAATGAATCTCTTTACTTTGTTTATCAGTGCAATGCTGATTAATAACATCATTCTTTCCAAGTTCCTGGGTATGTGCCCATTCATGGGTGTTTCCACAAGACTTGACTCAGCCTTCGGTATGGGATGTGCAGTAACATTCGTTATCTTCTGTGCTTCTGTTCTTTCCTGGGGTCTGTATCATTACATTCTTGTTCCATTTGAACTGGAGTACATGGAGCTGATCTGCTTCATCCTGCTCATTGCAGCATTCGTTCAGCTTGTTGAAATGTTTGTCAAGAAGACAAGTCCAGCTCTCTATAAGAGCCTTGGTATTTATCTTCCATTGATCACTACAAACTGCACCGTTCTCTATGTTGCTATGGATAACATCACGCAGAGTTATAACCTGATTGAAACCATGGTCAATTCCATTGCTGTTCCACTTGGCTTCATGCTGATGCTCGTTATCTTTGCGACAATTCGTACAAGATTGCAGAGCAATGACATTCCTAAGGCATTCCAGGGTAATCCGATTGCCTTCGTACTTGCTGGTATTATGGCACTGGCCTTCGGGTCTCTTGCCGGACTGGTATAAGCTATGAAGATCATCCTCGCAATTGGCCTTGTTGTTGGCTTGTTCTTGCTGGTTGTATTGTCTTATAGGTGGAACAAGAACACACCGGTTCCGGAAGGTTGTGAAAACCTCCATACGGACTGTCAGGCATGTGGGATTGCGGATTGTGCAATCCGGGGGGATATGATGAAGAAAATCAAGGAGGAACTGGATCATGGAAATCATTAAAGCAGTTGTTCTGATGCTTGTTCTTGGTGCAATCATCGGTATTGGACTTGGTTTTGCCGGCAAGAAACTGGCTGTCAAGGAAGATACACGTGTTGCGGATATTCTGGCAATGCTGCCGGGGTATAACTGTGGTGGCTGTGGTAATCCAGGCTGCTCTGGTATGGCCCAGGCACTTGTGGATGGCACATCCAAACTCGACGATTGCAAGCCTTGTAAAGCGGATCAGAAAGAAAAGATCAGAGCCTATATGGCTGAAAATGGTCTTTGATCAATACGTGCTTATCAGTGCGGATTCATACGAATCTGCACTTTTTTTGTAGGATTTCCGGTTTTCCTGACAATACATATAGTGAAAGGAGTTAACACGTATGTTAGTCAGAAAAATCATCTTTATCATTCTTGCTTCTGTTTCACTTGCTGCAGCATGCATCTTTGCTTCACGCACCTATGCGGACTATCGCATAGCCATGGTCAAAACCGTAGTTGCGGCAAAGGACATTCCCCCAAGAACAGAAATTACAGAAGAACATCTTGTTGAAATTTCAATTCCGGAAAACTATCTCATGAATGCCAGTCTTACCAAAGAAGAAGTGATTGGTAAATACACAGATATACAGGGCATGATCCCAGCTGGTTCACCGATTTATGCTTCCATGGTGCATGAGCCTTCCACTTTACCGGATCATCCCGAACTCCAGTTAAAGGAGGGTCAGGCAGTCTATACCCTGGAAACAGATCTGTCCGGTGCTGGCAGTATTGCATCTGGGCAACGGGTGGATGTGCATCTTTCTTTGGAACTCGAAAATGAAACACCACTGACCGGCAATATTCTCAATCATGCCCGTGTCATTGCTATCAAAGACCACCAGGGAATGTCCCTCGATGATCCGGAAAGTACAGGTGTACCATTTCTGATATTGCTTGCTGTAAAGCGGGAAGATGTAGATCTTCTCAATATGGCAGAGATGACAGGAGAGATACGGTTATTCGCTTCCAGTTCTTCTTATGATACAGAACAGGAAGCAGAAAGGGTAACGGATTCACAGGTATATGCCTATCTGCAAACCCTGCTTTCTCAAGAAAATACTACAGCAACAAATGATACACAGTCTGAATAGCATTGATTCATATTGTTGCTATGACCAAAAAATATGTATCAGAATATAATTCTGGTGAAAGTTAACACAACCCTGGCAGTAGATCACCTCAACGATAAGAGGAACGATCGAGACCAGGGTTTATTTATGCGAAAATATAAATAAAAACCGCAATTTCTTGCGGTTAAACACTCATTACAGGGCGACTATAGGGACTCGAACCCTAGAATGCTGGAGCCACAATCCAGTGTGTTAACCAACTTCACCATAGCCGCCGTGTGCATTGATTATGTTACAGGAAAGAGATTGTTAAATCAAGTGTTTTTTTATTTTTTTTATATTTTTTTTCAGCGCTTTTTTCCACGAAGTTTTTTGCATGAAGTTTGCATGAATTCTGGTTTGAAAATGTCCTTATGAAAAAAGATATTGAGCGTAGAGGATAGAAATGATTCTTGCAATTGTCATAAAAATAGTCAGTTTAGTGTAGCTTTAACGAAACTATTGAAAATTTCTCTACAAATTTTGAGGGTTTCTTGCTTTTCCAGGTAATAAAAATAGTAGATAGCGAGGATATGAATATGCAAAATTCTGTTGGAAAGCGCTGGAGTGATGTCCATGAAGACCTTGTACAGAACATGACGCTTATGGATGACAAGTTCATGCATGAAGTCTTCAATGATCGCAAATGCGTAGAAGCTGTTCTGCAGGAAATCTTTCATGATTCCTGTCTGAAAATCACGGATTCCTGGACCCAGGAACAACTTGACAACTTCTTTGGCAAAGGCACAAAAATGGATGTGCTTGCCCAGGGGATGCCTCTCATCTTCTACAACATTGAACCACAGGAAAATTTCTATGATTCCAGGCCTGAGCGTGCCCGCTACTACGGTTCCATCATTGACACAAAGATTCTGGAAAGTGGTAACTCTTATGCAAGACTTCCACCTGTCTATGTCATCTTCATCACCGATGGAGATATGTTCGGAGAAGGAAAGCCGATATATATTTTTCCAAGAACACAATATCCGAACGGTAGACTTTTCGGGGATGGTTCGTATATTATGTATTTGAACTGCAGGATGCAGGATGACAAAACAAGGCTTGGCAGGCTGATGCATGATTTCACTACTGCTGATCCAGAACAAATCTACAACCCGGTACTCAGGAAAAGGTTCTTTGAACTCAAATTTATAGGAAAGGATGGTAAAAGCCCAATGTGTAAAAAGCTGGACAAACTCATCAAAGAAGAAAGATTGGAAGAAAGAGAAATAGCAAAACTGGAGGAAAGAGAAATTGCTAGAAAAGAAAGCGAGAAACAAATAAGAGAAGCGACAGAAGCAAATAATAGAGAAATTGCAAGAAGCTTACATGCGGATGGAATTGATGATGAGCGTATTGCCAGATATACTAAAACATCTGTTGAACAGGTAAAGATCTGGTTGGAGTAATGCATATGCAGCTGATAGTGGCAGGGGTGTTTCCCTGTCACTATTTGTTTTGTCTGCACAATATACTCCATCTTGTCTGGAAGTCGGATAGAGCTGACGGAGAACAGATTCCTGCTTGCGAACTGTGTATTCTGCTGACTTAGATATAATCAATATGGTTTCTCTGTTCTTGTACTTTGGTTGTATTTGATGAAAAAACTGCTAATATATCATGCATGACAGTGAAAATGACCGCAGTCAGTATCGATGGTGTGACTTATCCGGTTACGGTTACGTATAAACGGGTAAAGAATATGAATCTCAGGGTGAATGGTGAAGGGGATATTCTTGTCTCTCTTCCGTATGGTGTACCAATGCATGTAGTGGATGCTTTTCTTGAAGAGAAGAAGGATTGGATTGCCAGGGCGTATGATAAAGTACAGAAAAAACCGGATTTGATTCATCTTGGTTCTGGGGATGACTATGTATATTACTATGGAAAGAAATATCCGCTTATTGTAAAGTGTGCACTTCCAGAAGGACTTGTGGAAGAAGAAGGAAGACTGGTTCTGCATACACCGTATCGTGATCCTGAGAATATAGAGATGGCATTTTATCGTCTTGCATGTGATGACTTTCGTGACATTGTAAGAAGTGAGGCTATCAGACTGAACAAGATGGTATGTGATCCAAATCATCTTGTACATCCATCCATTACATTGAAATATATGACAAGCAGATGGGGTTCGTGTACACCAATGAAACATCATATCAGCCTGTCTTACCGGCTGATTCATTATCCCAAGGCTTGTACAGCTTATGTGATGTTACATGAATATGCGCATCTGCTTGTCCCAAACCACAGCAAAGCTTTTTATGATGTTATACGGCAGTATATGCCAGATTATGATGTTTATCGAAAGATATTGAAATAGGAGGTTGTATGGACAATCAGAATAACAGTATCTGGGATTTTGGAAGTTCTTTGTTTACAGGTGGCATTTTGTCATTTGTTATTTTTACCATCATTGTCTTTGTGATTGCCAAAGTGCTTGTAAGATTAATCCGTAAGACAGTCAAAAAACAGGAAACAATCATGGATGCACAGAACCATCTGATATTGCGTTACATTGAGAAGACAGTCATTACTATTATTTATGTCGTAGCTGCCTTTTCCATCATGGGCAGGATTTCTCCTTTGCAAAGTCTTGGCAGGGCAGCACTTGGTGCTACATCTATTCTGGCTGTGGCAGTTTCCCTTGCAGCACAGGAAACATTTGGCAACTACATTGCCGGTTTCTTTATTGCTTTGTATCATCCATTCAAGGTAGGGGATAACATCTCTCTTCCAGAAGAACAGATTACGGGTGTTGTCAGTGATATCACCCTGCGTCATACAACTATCACAACGGTTGAAAATACAAAGGTGATGGTGCCTAACAGTACGATGAATACAACCATATTGGAAAACAGGCAGTTTGGACAGGAAAAGTTTGTCCGCTATGAACTGATTGGTGTTGCCTATGATTCAGATATTGAGCTTGTGAGAAAAGTGATTCTCGATATTCTTGAACATACGGAAGGGTATGTGGATTATCGTAGTGAAGAAGAAAAGAAAAATGGTGTGCCGATAGCTTCCGTTGTGGTCAATGCCTTTCTGGATTCGGCTGTTGAAATCAAGTTTCCAATTCAGACAACAGGCTTTGCGGAATACTATGCCGTAGCGCCAAAAATCAGGGAACAGATTCTGGTTGCCTTCAGAGAAAATCACATTGAAATACCATATCCTGTGACAACGGTTATCCAGAAAAAAGATTCCTGAAAACGATTTCATATATTCCTTTCAGAAGTGTTTCAATTGTGTAAAATCTCCTATTGCAGTTTTGTGGCAATACGCTACAATAGACTCATAAGAAGTATTTCTCGCAAACAGAATGGAGACACGATCATGAAACGGATTGATTTTGCTTTTGATGTACAGGTAGATAATAACAGCCGGGAGGCTCGTGTTTTAGTCCGGGTTGCGCAATACTTTGGTTTTGACTTTTAAGATGGGCAGTAGTCCATCTTTTTTGTCACAATTTGACTGACATAATTGACAGGAGGAAACATGTATGGATCAGACAAATCAGGAATTCTTCGATGCAGCAGCCAGAGGTGATTTCGCCAGGGTCTGCTCGCAGGTTTCAAAAGGTGCTGATGTCAACGTCGCCAATGGTGATGGCAGAACAGCCCTGATGAGAAGTGCCAAGAGAGGGTATGAGGACATTGTCCGCTTCCTTCTTGATAATGGTGCCAACCCAAGAGCACGTGACAAGAACAACAAGACAGCGCTGATGGGTGCTGCAAAGAAGGGTCATGTAGAAATTTGCAGAATGCTTCTGCATGCTGGTGCGGATGTCAATTCCCATGATAATAAGGGAAGAACTGCACTGATGAGAGCTGCCCTGCTTGGTGAAACAGATACTGTGATTTACCTTGTTGGCAAGGGTGCTGAAGTCAATGCCCGTGATGAACAAGGAAGAACTGCGTTGATGGAAGCTGTCAATGCATATAAGAAGGAAATTATAACCTTCCTCATTGAGAATGGTGCAGATGTCAATGCGGCAGATGGAAGAGGCTGCACAGCATTGATGAGAGCTGCATATATTGGTTATCCGGAACTTGTCAAAACGCTGCTTGATGCTGGTGCTGACAAGAATCTCAAAGACTATGATGGCAACATGGCCATCCACTATGTACGTAAAGAATGCCTTGCGGATCTCAAGGACATTCTGAAGTGAGGAGGATGGAACCATGCGAGACTATCTGGCTAATGAAGTAAGAAATGTAGTGGTACTTGGCCACTCTGGTGCTGGTAAGACAGCTGTCATTGAAGCCTGCATGAAGTTTACCGGACTGATTGACAAGGCTGGCAAGAACAATGATGGCACAAGTGCACTTGACTATGATGCAGAAGAAGGCAAGAGAGGCACATCCTGCTATTGCCATCTTGCACCGGTTGAATGGAGGAACAAGAAGATCAACTTCATCGATACACCAGGTTATATGGACTATGCTGGTGAAGAAGCAACAGGTCTTTATGTAGGTGATAATGCTCTGATTGTTGTGAATGGCAAGGAAGGCATTGAATCCGGAACAGAAAGAGCCTGGAAGGAAGTTGTCAGACAAAGAAAGCTTCCTACTATCTTCTTTGTCAACAAGATTGATGATGAACATGCGGACTTTGATACAGTGCTTGCGTCTCTTCGTGAGAAGTTTGGCAACAGTGTCATTCCGTTTGAAATGCCAATTGAAGAAGATGGCAAGGTTGTTGGTTCCGTCAACATTCTGCGTAAGAAGGCATGGTACCACAATAACCGCAAACAGGCACAAGAAGTTCCGGATGCTTTGAAGGATAAGACAGAGGAATACTATGCTGAAATTGCCGAAGCTATTGCGATGACAGATGATGAACTTCTGGAAAAGTTCTCCAATGGTGAAGAATTTGATGAACATGAGCTTGCCAAAGGTTTGAGAATTGGTGTCCGTTCTGGTGATATCCGTCCGGTATACAGTGGTTCGGCAGTCAATGAGACAGGTATTGAAAGACTGATGGACCTCATTACTGAATACTTCCCAAGTTATGCAGAAAAGGGTCATGTCAGTGCTGAGTCTCCACGTGGCAGAATTGATATGGAAACAAATGAAGATGAAGCGCTCAGTGCATTTGTTTTCAAGACTATTGTTGACCCGTTTGTTGGTAAGATTTCCTACCTCAAGGTCATGTCCGGTATTCTCAACAGTGACTCTGAAGTGTACAACTCCAAGAAAGATGTCACCGAGAAGATCAACCAGATCTATGCGGTCAATGGCAAGTACCAGATTGCCCTTGGTAAGTTATTTACAGGTGATATTGGTGCGGTTGTCAAACTGCAGTCTACTGAAACAAATGATACGCTTTGCACACGCAGCAGAGTTGTCTACTATGATAGTATTTCTTATCCACAGCCAATGCTTGGCTATGCAATCTGGCCAAAGACAAAAGCAGATGAAGATAAGATGTCTGTCGGTATCCGCAATATGGAACAGGAAGATGGCACACTCCGTTATGAGAACAATGAAGAAACACATGAACAGGTGCTCTATGGTCTTGGTGACCAGCACATCTCATTGATTTGTTCCAAGCTGAAGTCCAAGTATAAGGTAGATGTCAACCTGACTGAACCAACTGTGCAGTACCGTGAGACAATCCGTGGCAAGGCTGAAGCACAGGGCCGTTATAAGAAGCAGAACGGTGGTGCTGGTATGTTCGGTGATGTCTGGGTCAGATTTGAACCAGCAGAAGATTCTGAAGAAATGGTATTTGCCGAAGAAGTCTTCGGTGGTGCTGTACCAAAGCAGTACTTCCCACCTGTTGAACAGGGTTTGAGAGAATGCATGCAGAAGGGTGTGCTTGCCGGCTATAAGGTAGTTGGTGTCAAGGCTACATTATATGATGGTTCCTATCATCCGGTAGATTCCAAGGAAGCAGCGTTCAAAGAAGCCGCAAGACTTGCTTACAATGAAGGTATGCCTAAGGCAAAGCCGGTACTGCTTGAACCAATTGGTGAAGTAACCATCACGGCACCAGAAAGCTATACCGGTACAGTCATTGGTGATCTCACCAAGAGACGTGGTTCCATTCTTGAAATGAACATGAACGAGGATGGTGAGCAGGTCATTGTTGGTGAAGTGCCAATGCGTGAAATGCTGACATATGCAAATGAACTGCGTTCCATGACACAGGGCAGAGGTTCTTATGTCATTGCTTTTGACCGCTATGAAGCAGCACCGAAAGATGTCGCTGATGCAGTCATCGCAGCCGCAAAGGAAAAGAACGCAAAGTAATCCGTTCAGACAGTTCACACAGCAATGTGTGGACTTTTCTTCTTTACAAAATGTTTTCAATACCGGGAATATGCATTTAATGTTCTTCTTCTACAATAGTTGAGAAATCTGGGGAGGAAGACATATGCAATCCATAAACAAATTGTTGAAGGCATCAACTGGTTTGGTGCTTGCTGTTGCTGCAATAGCACCAGTGGTACAAGTCAAAGCAGATGCGTCTTTCATTTTGATCAACGAAGTAGAAGCAGATGATGCAGCTGCTGGTAATGACTGGGTAGAAATCATCAACACTGGAAGTGAAGCAGTGGACATCAGTGGCTGGTTTGTAACTGATGAAAAGGGTCTTGAAAGACTTGGTGATGGTGAAACAACACCATTAGCGGACGGGACTGTTTTACAGCCTGGTGAAGTGATGGTTCTTGAAGAAGGTGTCAACTATAACTGTGGTTTAGGTAAAGGTGGAGATGCTGTTATTCTCTTTGATGGTGCACAGATTGAGAAAGACAGCTTTACCTGGAATGAAAATGCAAAAGGTACATGGTCGAGAATGGAAGATGGTACATTTGCGGATGCACCTGCCACAAAGGGGACAGTGAATGGCGAGGTAGAACCGGTAATTGACGTTGTCATCAATGAGGTAGAAAGCAATGGTGATAATACAGACTGGGTGGAAATCAGAAACAATGGCAACACTGCTGTGGATATTTCCGGCTGGTATGTGACAGATGACAAGGGTGTCGAAAGAGTTGAAGGTAATGAAACAACGCCTTTGAAAGAAGGAACAATTCTTGCGCCTGGTGCCTATTATGTGTTTGATGGTGACAGTGACTTTACCTTTGGTCTTGGTAAAGAAGATACAGTAACGGTTTATCAGAAAGATGGAACTGTGGTTGCAGAGTACAGCTGGAATGGTCACGCGGCTGGTACATATGCAAGAATTCCGGATGGTACAGGAGAGTTTGTAGATGTACCTGTTTCCAGTAAAGGAACTGAGAACAAAGAAGCTGTTCCGTCAGAGGGAAAGCTTGTTCTCAATGAAATCAATTCCAATCCGGATGACTGGGTGGAAGTGATGAATACAGGTGGAATGGACCTTGATATTTCCGGTTATGAGTTACGGGATAATGCAGATGATCATCGCTGGAAGTTTCCTGATGGTACTGTTGTCAAGGCAGGTGAGATTTATCTCGTAGACGCAAAGGATATGGGACTTGTCTATGATGACAATACGGATACGTATGTGTCTGGTACATTTGAAGCAGCTATTGGCATTGGCAGTGGTGATTCTATGCGTCTGTATGATGCACAAGGTACATTGCTTGACAGCTACAGCTGGAGTGAACATGCTGCATATGATGGTGATAATGCTCTGGCAAGTTATGGTCGGTATCCGGATGGTACAGGTGCTTTCTGTCTGATGAAGGAGACAAAAGGACAGCCGAATGACTGGTACAGACCTGCGATAGAAATCAATGAAGTGGAAAGTAATGGTGATGCGACAGACTGGGTGGAAGTAATCAACACAGGAGATACTTCTGTTGATCTTTCCGGCTGGTATGTATTGGATAATGATCCGGTGGGACATGCTTCTGAAACTACACCATTACCTGATGGGACTATGTTAGAACCTGGTGCACTGTATGTCTTTGATGGAAACAAGGACTTTGCATTTGGATTGGGAGATGGGGATACGGTTACCCTCTATGCGCCAGGTGGGGCGGTTGTTGCAGAGTACAGCTGGAATGTTCACGCGTCTGGTGTTTATGCAAGAATTCCAGATGGTACAGGTGAATTTGTAGACACAGCTTCTTCTACAAAGGGCAGATTGAACATTGTGATGACACCGGTTGTCATCAATGAGGTGCAGTCCAATGATCCAGAAGATGGACCAGATTGGATTGAACTTGCCAACCCGACAGGTGAAGCATTGGATATTTCTGGCATTGTGGTCAAAGATAGTGATGATGACCATGCCTATACGATTCCACAAGGCACTACTATAGATCCATATGGCTTCCTTGTCATTGAAGAAGGAGAAAATGGATTTTATTTTGGACTAGGTAAGGGTGATTCTGTGCGTTTGTTTGAAGATGGAAATCTCATTGCTTCAACAACATGGAATGACCATACAAATCCGACATGGGGATTGTATCCGGATGTCAATGGTACAGAATACCGCAATACTCTTGTAGCAACAAAGGGTGAAGCAAACCGCTTTGCTGGTATTCCGGAAACTACACAATGGAATGGCAGTGGTGAAGTTGTCACAATCGATAATGATCCGACATTCCTGGAAGATTCTTCTGGTCTTGATTTCCATAAAGGACAGCTCTATGCCGTTGATAATGGAACAGCAACATTCTGGATCATGGATGTGAATGAAGATGGTTCCATTGTTCTTTCGCCAGTCAGTTCTTATCGCGTGCGCTATGAAAAAGATGCAGGTGATACAACTGCAGCAGGACCTGATGCGGAAGGTATTACCGTAGATGGTGAAGGCAATGTATATATCGCTTCTGAACGCGATAATAGTGACAAAGGAACAAACTATAACAGTATTCTTATGGCAGAGACTGCTCGTGCGGATGCGGCTGGTGACATCATTGCTTCTAAAGAATGGGAGCTGAATGACCTGTTACCTTCTGTCAGTGCCAATATGGGTATTGAAGCTGTTGAATGGGTAGAGAATGCAGATGTTGAAGGCAGACTCATCGACCAGAATACAAATGCTGTATATGATTCTTCTCGTTATCCAAATGCTGTTGGAAATGGACTCTTCTTTGTGGCATTAGAAGATAATGGTCATGTCTATGCCTTTGTACTCAATGAAGATGAAACGGCAGTGCTTGTTGCGGACATTGATCCAAAGCTTGGCGGGGCAATGGCATTGGACTATGACACATATGAAAATGTGCTCTATGTAGCTGCAGACAATGGCTATGGCAACAGGATGGCAATGGTTTCCTTCAATGGTACAAATGAGCCTCTGATTACCCATATTCTTCCACCATCAGGTCTTGATGTAAATGCAAACTATGAAGGCTTTGCATTAGCTGATGTGACATATGCAGACAATGGTAATCGACCTGTATACCGTTTCCAGGATGGTGTGACAAGTGGTGCATTGAGTGAAATGTGGATGACACATACACATGACTTTACTTCTTCTGGATATCAGTATGATGAAACCGGTCATTATCATGTATGCAGTTGTGGTGAAAAGGGAAGTGTTGAAGCTCATACCTTTGGCGATTGGACAAAAATCAGTGAGAGAGCAGCAACAGTCACACAGGTTCGTACATGTTCTGTCTGTGGATATAAAGAAACAAGAGAAATAAATGTACCAGCGGATCATACAGAACATACATATGGCACAACTTATTCGATGGATGAGAATGGTCATTGGCTTGTATGCACTGTATGTGGCGAAAAAGGAAATGTTGCTGCACATACATTTGGTGCATGGAAGAAAGTGGATAATGGCAATGAAGAAAGAGTGTGTGATGTGTGCGGATATAAGGAAACAAGAAAAATAACTGCTGCTTCCCCATCTGTTTCGACAGGTAACTACATCGATCCACTGCCATGGGTCATCATTCTTGTGAGTTGTTCGCTGGTTCTTGTGGTTGGTACGATTTACCGGAAGAAGAAAGAAAACAAACAGGCTGAGTAAGCTGATGGAAGAGCAATGCTCTTCCATTTTTTGGCTATTCCACCAGTATTCTACTGACAGGGGATAGGCAAAATGGCTGCTTTTGTGTAATTTGAAAGTGGAAAGAGAGGACGGACAATATGGAACAGAAGAAAACAGGACAGTACATTATGCAGAAGAGAAAGGAGAAAAATATGACACAGGAAGAGCTTGCTGAGAAGTTGTCAGTTTCCAATAAGACCGTGTCCAAGTGGGAAACAGGTAAAAGTATGCCAGACTACAGTGTAGTAGAAGAACTATGCAAAGTACTTGGCATTAGTGTTGGGGAACTCCTGAATGGAGAAGATGAGCTTTCAACAGAAACCGAAGAGAAGCAAATGCTTGCATTGTTAGAAAAATGGCAGGTTGTTGAAAAGCACAAGCATATTCTCTATGGCATCATCCTGGTTCTTATTGGGGTGATATTACATCTGCTTTCTTCTGTAACTGGTGGGTCTGCTGTACAGGATTTCATATCTGGAGCACTTCTTGGTATTTCAACAGGTGTCATGATCATTGGTGTAGTAGTTGCGGTAGCTGGTATACTGAAAAAGGATTAAGTTTCGACTAAGTTTTGGCTAAGTCTTGAAAAAACATAATTGCATTATTTGCAAAAGTACCGTAAAATATATGAGCCTGCCCATGTGATGGAATTGGTAGACGTAGGGGACTCAAAATCCCCCGGTAGCGATACCGTGCCGGTTCGAGTCCGGCCATGGGCACTCATATTTCTAAAGGTCGCCGTATGGTGGCTTTTTTTGTCTCTATGGAAGAAAACAGGTCTTTTGGATTGAATAGAAGCAATTCTCTGATTACAATGGACAGGACTGATGGGAGAATTAATTATGGCTAAGCTTTATTTCTATTATGGTGCAATGGGGAGTTCAAAGTCTGCCAATGCACTGATGGCAGAATATAATTACCGGGAGAGGGGACAGAAGGTTCTTCTTGCCAAGACAAACATTGATACAAGGGATGGGAAGAATGTCATCCGTTCGAGAATTGGGCTTGAACATGAATGTGTTTTATTAACAGATGTCTGTGCAATGCCGGAAGAAGAATTGAAGACATATAATGCGGTCATTGTGGATGAGATTCAGTTTGCGACAAGTGAACAGATTGATTTTCTTGCCCATGTGGTGGATGACCTCAATGTACCGGTGATGTGTTATGGATTGCGTTCAGATTTCCAGTTGAATCTTTTTGAAGGCAGTGCAAGACTGCTTGCTATTGCGGATGAAATCAAGGAAATCAAGACAGTGTGCTGGTGTGGTAAGAAAGCAACATGTAATGCTAGATATAATAAACATGGTATTGTGCGTACGGGTGAGCAAATTCTGCTTGGAGCAAATGATGAATATATTGCTCTTTGCCGGAAACATTATTATGAAGGAAAGCTCAGTGCCGATGATCCAGGTGATAGAAAATAAGAAGTTTTAGCAAATTTATTCAAAATGTGCTAAATGTTGAAATATGGCTTTATTATGCGGGAATATGCATGATAAAGTCATATTTTGTTATGTGAACAACAGGTGAAACTTGATAGAATTTAGCAGACTTATGTTGACAGTGCTAAAGAAGTGATTATTATTATGGGTGTAAGGAGAAAGTCCTTAGAAAGAAGGTATATAAAATGAGATATCCAGAAAAAAGAAATTGGTTTGATGAAATCTTTGATGACACATTTAATGGGTTTAACAGAAATGGTCTGATGAGGACTGATATCCGTAAGAAGGATGGCAGCTATATGCTGGACGTTGAACTTCCAGGTTATAAGAAGGAAGATATTAAGATTTCCCTCTATAATGGCAATCTGACAATTTCTGCAGAACATCATGAAACAGCAGAGGAAAAGGATGCCAAGGGTGATGTTCTGAGACAGGAAAGATATTATGGTTCAACAAGCAGAACATTCTATGTTGGCGATGCGATCAAAGATACAGATGTACGTGCTTCCTACAATGATGGTGTATTGACACTCACGATTCCTACACCTGAAAAGAAGGAAGCAGAGACAAAGAAGTTTATCGATATCCAGTAATCTGAATTTGACACAAATATCCATAACAAAGAAAAGGAGATGGTAAAAATGTTATTTATGCCAAGTGTGAGAGATGAATTCGATCTGTTCGATGATGTCTTCGATACTCCGATGTTTGGAATGGAGCCGGTGATGAGAACAGATGTCACCGAAAAGGATGGCAGTTATGTCATGGAAACAGATCTTCCTGGTTTCAATAAGGAAGATATCCGGATTTCCCTGAAAGATGGTAATCTGACTGTTTCTGCAGAGCATCATGACAACAATGACACAAAGGACAAAGATGGACGCATTATCCGCAGAGAGCGGTACAGTGGTTCCTATCAGAGAACTTTCTATGTTGGTGATGATGTGAAAGAGTCTGATATCCATGCCAGCTATACAAATGGCAAGCTGACACTGGAACTTCCAAAGAAGGAAGAAAAGAAAGAACTGGAAGAAAGACATTACATTGCCATTGAATAATGGTGTCTCGAGGGTCGTGAAAGCGATCCTTTTTCTTTGTGGGAAGAAATAGAATACAAAAGGGCATAAGTGTATTACACATCATGCGCAGAAATTTCCGGTTTTCGGGTATAATTTTTCGCGGAGGAATTGAATATGGAAGAATATAAGCTGTCTGTTCAGGAAAACCTGAAAGAGACAAACAGCTCTCCTGAAGGCCTCAGTTCTGAAGAAGCGAAAAAGCGTCTTGCGGAATATGGTCCTAACCGCCTGAAGGAAGCTCCTAAACCAACACTGTTACAAAGATTTATTGAGCAGCTGAAGGACCCGATGCTGATTATTCTGATGGTTGCGGCTGCAGTTTCTGCAGTGACCAACTATTTGTCAGGTGAAGGCTTTGCGGAAGTGTTCATTATTATTATCGTCGTATTGCTCAATGCGATTCTTGGTGTTTACCAGGAAAGCAAGGCAGAAGCTGCGATTGAAGCATTGCAGACAATGACTGCTGCTACAAGTAAGGTATTGCGTGATGGCAAGCAGGTTCTTCTGCATTCTGATGAACTTGTACCTGGTGATGTTGTTGTTCTTGAAGCAGGTGATGCAGTACCGGCGGATGGAAGACTTCTGGAAAGTGCAAGTCTGCAGATTGAAGAAGCAGCACTGACTGGTGAAAGTGTTCCGGTACATAAGATTATCGAAGCCCTTGGCTTTGGTAATGACAAAGATGTACCTCTTGGTGACCGTAAGAACATGTGTTACATGGGTTCTACAGTTGTTTATGGTCGTGGTAAGGCACTCATTACCCGTACAGGTATGAAGACTGAAATGGGTAAGATTGCCAACGCATTGGCAAATACTGCTGAAGAGCAGACACCACTTCAGAAGAAACTTGATCAGCTTGGCAGAACACTCTCCAAGCTTGTCCTTGGTATCTGTGTATTCATCTTTGTCTTCAACCTGATTTCTGCAGGCAGATTTGATATCGATACCATTCTTTCGACATTCATGGTTGCTGTTTCCCTTGCGGTTGCTGCTATTCCGGAAGGTCTTGCAACGGTTGTTACTGTTGTTCTTTCCATCGGTGTTACCAACATGTCCAAGCGTAATGCGGTTATCCGTAAGCTGACAGCCGTAGAAACACTTGGTTGTGCACAGGTTATCTGTTCGGATAAGACTGGTACGCTGACACAGAACAAGATGACTGTTGTGGATCACTTCGGCGATGATGAAAAACTGCTTGCTACAGCAATGTCACTTTGCTCTGACGCTCATCTCAATGATAAGGGTGAAGCAGAGGGTGAACCAACAGAAGCAGCCCTTGTTGCTTATGCGGCTTCTCTTTCTCTTCCAAAGGGTGATCTTGAGGCAAAGACACCACGTGTGGATGAAGCACCATTTGATTCATCCCGTAAGATGATGTCCACTGTCCATAAGACAGCAGATGGTTATGTTCAGTATACAAAGGGTGCACCGGATGAAATCCTGCGCCGTTGTACAACATATTGGGAAAACGGCAAAGTCATGCCGATGACAAAGGAAAAGGAAGAAGAAATTCTTTCTGCCAACAAGTCACTTGCGGACAGAGCTCTGCGTGTGCTTGCGGCTTCCTATCGCAACTGGAGTGACAAGCCGGAAAGCAATGAACCTGCATTCCTGGAAAAGGATCTTTGTTTCATTGGTCTCACTGGTATGATTGACCCGGTCAGACCAGAAGTTAAAGAGGCCATTGTGGAATGCCGCAATGCTGGTATCCGTCCGGTTATGATTACTGGTGACCACAAGGATACAGCTGTTGCCATCGCAAAGGAACTTGGCATTATTCATGATGCAAGTGAAGCAATCACTGGTGCAGATCTCAATGAAATGAGTGATGAAGAACTCACAGCCAATATCCGTAACTATGGTGTCTATGCACGTGTACAGCCGGAACACAAGGTCCGCATTGTCACAGCATGGAAGAAGGTTGGCTGTGTAACAGCTATGACAGGTGATGGTGTCAACGACGCGCCATCTATCAAAGCTGCTGATATCGGTGTCGGTATGGGTATTACCGGTACTGACGTTACAAAGAATGTTGCTGACATGGTTCTTGCGGACGATAACTTCGCAACAATTGTCAATGCGGTAGGTGAAGGAAGAAGAATTTACGATAACATTCGTAAGGCTATTCAGTTCCTGCTTGCTTCCAATATGAGTGAAGTACTCGGTGTATTCTGTGCGACCCTCATGGGATTCACACTCCTTCAGCCGGTACATCTGTTGTTCATTAACCTGATTACAGACTGCTTCCCAGCTCTTGCACTTGGTGTAGAAGAAGCTGAACCAGATGTTATGAACCGTCCTCCTCGTAAGAGCACAGATGGCATATTCGCTGGTGGTCTTGGTGTTGACGTTGCTTACCAGGGTATTCTGATTACGGTGATTACAATTATCAGTTACATCCTCGGTCATTGCATTGAAGTAGGTTACTTTGAAATGCCTAGAGGCATCTCTGATGATGGTATGACAATGGCGTTCCTCACGATGAGTATGTGTGAAATTGTCCACAGCTTCAACATGCGCAGCCAGCGTAAGAGTGTCTTCAAGCTTGGCAGCCATAACAAAGTTCTCTGGGCAGCAATGCTCGGCAGCCTTGTTCTGACAACAGTTGTCCTTGAAGTTCCATTCATTGCCAACCTGTTCGGTTTTACACCGGTAAGTCTGTTTGAATATCTGCTTGCTTTAGCACTTGCAGTTCTTGTTCTTCCGATTGTTGAAATCGTCAAGGCAGTACAGAGAAAGCTTGCTAAAAACAAGGCTTAATCACAAGCAATCCCGTTGGAAATGTCCAACGGGATTTTGTTTATATGTGCACTTTCATATGATTCATGTCATTCTCTATAGCAAAGCTTTGCAATAGACCAGACAATTTCTGATCTGCATTGAAAATAACAGAAGGATGACCGGCATAGAAGGAAATGATGGCATCTTCAACTAATGAACTTTTTCCCGTTAATCGCATGATTCTTTCCATGGCAGAAAGAAAGTATTGCTTTTCATCTTCACTACAGGCAATACCGGTTTTTCTTGTTGCATCAGCAGGAATATAAACAGGTAATGACTCTGTACGGTATTCCATATCAGTATCTTTGACATGTATAACACCAATATGGTGTTCATAAGCAGAAAGACATGCTGTACAGATGTCAGTAAAATCTGTATTCCTGGCAATTCTCTGCAAGTGACTGTGACCGCTGAAACCAATTTGAACATGATGTTTATACAAAAGCTTCAACAAATTCTCTCCGTTGGTTATCCTTCTTCCGGCAAACATTGGATGCAGGACAAGGAAGTTCTGGTGGCTGAAAGCAATACATGGCGTATTGCTTTGAGAAAGTCTTTTGTCCAGCCATAAAAGTGTGTTTTCATCCACAATGCCTGGATGATCTGTTCCATTTACATCAAGAAATAACAAACGTAAATCATCGAATTCTTTCACATATGAAATGGAGGCAGTATCATCCTGGATAAGGAATGGAGCACAGATTCTTTCAAAGTCATTTTTGTCGGCACATTCTGGTAAAACAGAACAGAAAGGTGCATAGTACTTCTTTCTCTCTTTGCCAATATCATGATTTCCTGGTATGACATAAACTGGTATTCCTGCATTTTGAATCAGCAATAGATTGTTTCTGATTTCATCATGGGAAACAATATCCCCATTCCATGAAAGATCACCAGTCACCACAAAAGCATCTGGATTTCTTTCAATGACATAATGAACTAGAGAAGTCATGATTTCATTAGAGAGGATGGTCATTTTGCCATCTTCTTTTGCCATTTGTGAAAGAAACGCATCGTTGAAATGATGCATAGAAGAAGAAATATAATGTATGTCAGTCACAACCAGTATTGTCTTTTCCATGCATAAAGCGTAACACATTTTGATGATCAGAGATGATTAGACGTGTATTCCCATCACGACAAGGCAATTCCTGTTGACCGGTTTTCCCATTATTTTGACCGATTATACCGCGTGGTAGATCATAATATTGAATATTATCAGGAAATGGAAAATACTATAAATGGAGGATGAAATGATGAAACCTGTACATTTTGGAAGAGTGAAAAACGGCGATCAATCAATAGCTTTTGGCATTGTGTAGATGTATATGGGAATATACATGCACAGAACAGATTGCTGAAAGCCGGATAATTCATTGTGTATTCATTATAGAAACCGGAATAGTGGTCCTCTGGTAGTTGCTGCGTTAATGAAGGATGTATAGCAGCTTGCGGTGTATTATGCCTGAAGTGTGGGAGGAAAAAACCATGGATGAGAGGAGAAAGACGAGAAGGTTGTATATAATACTGATAGTAATCGGTATCATTGCTGGGATTATCCTGGGTGAAATTACGGTATATTTCCTTGGTTATCATCCAGTTGCTGAATTGTTGAAGATGATATCTGGTTAATGAATTTTCAAAACTGTCTTGGTTTTGAAAGTGAAATCAATTCATAGGAAAACCATGATGGAGATGATTTATGGTATCGAAAAAGACAGTATTTCGATTCTATGTGTGATGCTTGGAATAATAATTCACAGTGTATATTACTCACTGGGATTTCCAGATCCAATTGTGAATTTTCTTGAAACTATTTTTAGACCAGAATAGTTTCAATAGCTCTGTGCGATTTAGAGCGCATGGAGCTTTTTGTTGTACTTGAAATCAGAATGAACTGCTATAATGATGAAAATGAGAGGTGAACTATGAAAGGTGCAATTTTTGATATGGACGGTCTGATGTTTGATACAGAACGTCTCTGGCAGAAGAACTGGCATGCTATTGCGGATGAAATGGGTGTAGTACTTGATCCACAGTTTGGTAAAGATATTTGTGGTACAAATGGAAAACTGATGAATCAGGTGATTGAAAAGTACTACCATGTAGAAGATGGAGGTCCTATTGCAAAGGATTGTACTGAACGTGTACATGCAGACCTTGAAAAAGAAGTTCCAGAAAAACCAGGTATACATGAAATTCTCAAGTGGCTTAAGGAAAATAACTTCCGTATAGCAGTAGCTTCCAGTTCCCCGCGACCATTGATTGAAAGAAATCTCAGAATGACTGACACTTTGCAATATATTGATGTATGTTGCAGTGGAACAGAAGTAAAACATGGTAAACCTGCACCAGATCTTTTCCTTCATGCGGCTGAGAAAATTGGTTTACCAGCAGAAGAATGTTACATCTTTGAAGATGCTTACAATGGCATTCGTGCAGCATATGCGGCAGGTGGTAAGCCGATCATGGTTCCAGATACCCAGGAACCAGATGATGAGATGAAAGAAAAGGCACATGCAATCTGTACAACACTTTTGGATGCATTGGATGTCTTGAAAAAGGAAACAGGTGGCAATGCCATTTATCCATTATCTTTAAAATATGAAGGGGGATAATCCTATGCGTAAAATACTTGCCTGCTTAAGTGTAGTGATGGTGTGCTTTACAGGTCTTTTTACTGTATTGAGACAACTCTATGATGAGCAGGTTTATTATAATTCCATAGAGGAAACAACGATGTCTGAAAAGATATATCCTTCTGAAACTGGGTTGTCTTTGCAGGAAGTGCTGCCACAGTTGGAAGCTATTTCTGATTCTTATGGTGTTACCATTGTGAGAACAGATGAAAATGTTATAGAAGAAGACAAGGTAATCACATACAAAGCTGGTATTTATACAGATACATATCTTTCTATGTGGAACCTGGATCTTATACAGGGGACAACAGGGAATGTGGATGATGTGTACGTTGCTTCTTATGATACAGGTGATGAAGAACAGAAGGGGACATTACGTAATGTATTTGGAAATACCAATCTTATTGTAGAAACGCTTTCTTCTTACAGTGAAGGAAAAGATCTTTCTGCAGATGGTGTATATACGTTATCTTTTGACAACGGAAACAGAGAAGCAATTCTGAATGAATTGTCTTCTGTATTTGGCATACCAGTTGAAGAAATGACAAAACCATCTTATGTCAAAAGTATTGCAGAACCTCCATATGTATTGCTCATTGCAGGTTTTATTGGTATAGCACTGGTCTTTGTCATGGTTTCTGCATTGTACCCATATATCATCATGAAAGAAATCGGTGTATACCGTCTTCTTGGCTGGGACCGCATATCTATATGGCATAAACTGAATGCTGGAATATTGCTTGTTCAGCTCTCTTTCGCTTTCTTCGTTGGGATTATGCTGAAATTGTTATTTCCAGAACTCCCACTGTCTTTCTTCTTTGCTTATGCTGGCATGCAACTGATGGTAATCCTTGGGACAATGCTTCTATCTTCTGCTGGTATGACTGTAATCAGGCATAACCGCATAGCGGATATTCTGCATGGCAATATTCATGGAAAAGCAGCTGGAGCGATTTGTTATGTAGTGAAATGTGCGGTCTTCATTGCTTTGTTATTTACGTTGCCAGGACTTTCAGACAATATTCACCGCAGTGGCAGTTATATGCAGGCTATTTCTTCATTTGAAGAAGTTAAATCAGATCTTACCATGACGAATTATACATTTACCGATGCCCAGTTTTCTGCATATATGAGTGGCAGTGATGAGTTCACTGATCAGACAGGTATGATGTTCAAAGAACTGGAATCTACTGCAGATGCAGAGTTCAGCATCATCCAGCAGGTAGATGATGAATATCTTTCCTTTTATGAAAGGTGGAGTGGTATACCATACCAGCCGATACAACAGGAAAAGACAGTCATTCAGTGCAATGAGAATTATCTGGAAGACTATACATCCTGGTTTGATGAGGATGTTCATTCCTACTTTGCTGGTAGTGATCTTGTCTATCTTGTGCCAGAGTCCATTGCAGAACAAAGTGAAGGTGTGGTTGGAAGCTTATGGTATCTCTTTGATGCTGATAAACCAGAAGACTGGACATATCGGATTGTTATTTATCCTGACAATCGTGAACAGATCTTTCTGCCTGACCGCTCTTCTATTGATGCAGGAAACCTCTATGCAGAAAATCCTGTCTTTGTTTGTCTTCATGACCGGTACATGGAAGATAAATATGGATTTATTGCCCAAAGTGCAGTGAACAATCCAATCCGTATTGCGGATACTACAGATAACAGGGCAGCTATTCAACAGGCGATTATAAATGCAGGACTTGAGGATAACCAGATCGTGTTTGACAGTGCTTATGAAGAAGGGTTCAAAGAATACTTTGACAACCTCAGAAGCAGTGTAATTCTGATGGGTGGTATTGTAGCAGTGATTATGTTTGTCAGTATTCTTTCTTCCTGGTATATCATCCGGCTACTGTTAATTGTGAAAAAGAAGGAAATCGTAGTCAAAAAGCTCATTGGGTTCAGGTGGATAGACCGTTATGCAAGACAATTGTTCTTCTTTGTCTTTATCTATCTGATTGGTTTTATCCGCATGATCATTGGAACAGATATGTCAGGCACAGTGCTATATGTTTTTGTTATAGCAATTGATCTTCTGGTGTTTGCGATGACACTTATAAAACAGGAAAAACACAGCGTGGTACAGGTATTGAAAGGAGAGGGAATGGCATGAGTATTATCCAGATGCAAAATGTTGAAAAGTCGTTTGGAAAGAAAACACTATTTGATCATTTGACATTAACTATAGAAGAAAATGAACTGGTCGCGATCACTGGACCATCTGGTTCTGGTAAAAGTACATTACTGAATATGATTGGTCTGATTGAACCTTGTGAAAAAGGGACCTATACGTTGTTTGGCAACAAGGCACCAAAACCAGATTCTAATGAAGCTTCCAAAATGATCCGCAGACATATTTCATATTTGTTTCAAAACTATGCACTCATTGATCAATTGACTGTAGAAGAAAATCTGATGCTTGCTTTACGTTATCGCAGGAAAACAAAAGATGAAAAGAAACAATTGATCAAAAAGGCATTGCACAGAGTTGGCATGGAAGGCAGCGAAGAACAGAAAGTCTATACATTATCTGGAGGTGAAGCACAAAGAATTGCCCTTGCAAGAGTGATGTTGAAACCAGGAGAACTCGTGCTTGCGGATGAACCAACAGGTTCCCTGGATGAAGAGAATAAGAATATGGTATTCACTCATCTTCAGAAGTTAAAGAAAGCTGGAAAGACAATCGTTGTTGTCACGCATGATAATGAACTTGCCAACAGATGTGACAGAGTAATTCATCTTGCATAATAGCAATGTATGATCGGTCAGAAAAACTTGTTTTATGACCGATTTTAATGGAGGTGTTTACTTTCGTTTTGAAGATTGTTATAGTGTGCTCAGGAAGTGAATGATATGAAAGTGTTAAATGCAGGAAGGTACAGAAACTGCGATACAAATGTATTATGGTTAATTGTACATATCTGATAATTGAATCATATTCTGAAATTGATTCATAATCATTGATTCTGGGAGGTTCAATATGAAAAGGTTTGTTTTTTACATTACTTTGATGGCAATTACGGGCTTGTTTCTGATATTCAGAACTTGTTGCTATGTCACTCCGTTTTCGTATACTTCATCAACTGTATTTGCTCATGTAACCATTGGTTCATTGATTTCTGTAATTACCTGTATTGATGCAATAGGATTTGTATGGAGTGCCTGGCAGGCGTATAAGGAATCCGGAAAGTGAAAACTGTATAAATCAGCTAGGTGATTGATATGTTTATGGCAATTGTCAGCGATTTTTTTATTGGACACATACGGTATTACAGATACTTGCATATTTGTTAATTATTCTTGCCTGTGCAAAGTATCTCAAGTCAGATAAGTAACATCTGACTTGCTCACAAGATAAGAAATATGATAATCATAAGGAGGAACTGCTATGAAGAAAGTGTTGGTGATAGTCTTTATGCTTTCCTCCTGTTTTCTCTTTTTTGCACTGCTTTCTGTCTATCAGGAAAAAGATGAATCTGATTTATATCATTTGTTTGGCCTGAAAGACAGGACAAGCGTAAACATTGAATTTCAAGGTGATCTTTCAGGATTACCATATGATGTTTTGGCTGATGATCTTTATGCTCTGGTTAAGGAAAGTGGTTCTGCTGTTATAGCAGAAAGTTCTGATTACAGTACAAAGACTTTTGATATGTATGTTGCGTATGATGGCACGTTGAATGAATTGTTTGATACAACCGGACTTTCTGATGTGAAATTTGATGGTACGGAAAAAGAGATTCACTTCTGTAGTGATGCTATTAGTGCATATTCATTTCCCATGATCAATAAAGAATTTCATGTCAACATTTATTCCTTTGATCAGCTTGGTGTTTCAAGTGGGAATGGGTATTTATCGTTTGGCATCTATGGTAAAGATGCAGAAAAGGATGCGGAGGTAATCATTGAGAACTACGCTCAGTATCAGCCTGTCATACAGGAATATAGCCAGGCAGAATATGATTATGTTACAGAAAGGGATAATAGTATTTGCTATTATCTGTTTATTTCCATTGTATTGTTGTTTGTCATCATGTTGTTTTACCTTTCTGACCATATGAAGAATATTTCCATATACAGGATTAATGGTTATAGCACATTGCGCATTTGTTTAACAGTGTTTGGAAAGACTGTCTTTTTCATGTGGGCAGGTGGTCTGATTCTCTTGATTATGCTTTTTGTGATATTCGTTGGCTTTCTGAATGAACGGTCACTTTTGTGTCTCAAGAGTATGTTATTGGGGTATTGCCTGCTTTCGTTTTCATTGGTTCCAGTTATCGTTTTACCAGTATTTCTGCTGGGAAGATTACGTCTTTCTTCACTATTGAAAGGCAGAAGCTTCAATGGTGTTCTTTCCCTTGTCATGTTTGTACTTTGCTTTCCAGTTGTTTTGTATTGTACAGCCGGACTGATTCCAAAAGCTGAGGCTTTGATCGGGTATACCGGTAAACACATACAATTGTTACAGAACAGGCAATGGTATGAAGGAACGCTTTACTTTAGCGGGTATACCAAAGACTATATGCATCTTTCCTCAAATTACATGGATATGAGCAATGCGACGGATGATCCTGCTTATCTTGATGCAATCGATATGGTAAATGCTTTTGAAGAAGCAGGTGCCTGGTATGTATCAGCTTCGGAAATGTATGTTGAAAATGACATGACAATACCGGTTTTGATCGTCAACGAAAACTGTTTTCTTGATACTGGTGCCAGGCTGAATGCATATGACACAGTAAATGAACATCTCAAAAAGGGGGATGCAGTTATTCTGATGAATACCACTCTTTATGAAACAAATCCTGTTTCCGCAAACATGTTGTTTGAAGGGCTGGATAATACTACACCTGTTGTTCTTGATCATTCGTTTGAAGGCATGAGCGTATTTGGTGATACACGTGCAGATATTGTGGTCATTTTGAAGAATGGTACACCAATGCGCAACAAAACCATTTTCAATCATATGTATTTGCATGATATGTCATTAGAAAATGTGAATGAAATACTCGCTACGCAGGGCTTGGAAGATATGGTAGACATCAGTGAGATGGAAGGGGAGTATAAACTGTACAAACAAGGCAATATAAATGTGATGAAAACAATAATAAGGGAAGGTTTTCCGCTGGTTTTGTTACTGGTGGTTTCTGGTGTTGCCTATCACGTGTTACACCGGAATGCGAATGCAAGTCAAATAGCAGTGAAAAGATTGTTTGGATTTGCCAGCATCCGTATGTACTATTCTTATCTTCTTGAATGTATGCTGTTTTATGTTTGTGCAGGATTCTTTTTACAGGAATGGAAGGTGCTGTTTCCTATGTTATTCCATCTGTTTCTGATTTGGATTCTTCTGTATGTTGAAGGAAAACGGATCAGTGTTCCAGAAATGTTGAAGGGAGAGGAAACATGAGATATGTGATCAAAGCTGAACAACTATCCAAGCGATTTGGAGATAAAGTGCTGTTTCAGGATGCTTCCTTTCGGATTCCTGAAAAGACAATTACCATTGTTCATGGTCCTTCCGGGTGTGGGAAAAGCACGTTGTTGAATATCATTGGGACATTAGAAAAACCAACATCAGGAAAGATAAGGATATTTGGCAAAGAGAATCCAGTTCCTGACAGTCTTGTTTCCAAACGGCTGCTACGATACAAAATTGGTTTTTTGTTCCAAAACTATGCAGTCATGGAAGAAGAAACAGTAGAAAAGAATATGAAGGTAGCACTTGCATATGCAAAAAACCATGACCAGAAACAGATAGGCGAAGCTTTACAGACAGTAGGACTGGATGGGTATGAGAAAAAGAAAATGTATACACTATCGGGTGGTGAACAACAAAGATGTGCTCTGGCAAGGTTATTGATAAAACCTTGTACATTGATCCTCGCAGATGAACCTACTGGCAATATTGATCCGGCCAACCGGGATAAGATTATGGAACTCTTTGTGATGATGAAGGAAAAGGGAAAGACAATTGTCATTGTTTCTCACGATGAGGCATTGGATCAATATGCGGACAAAATTATGTATATGGAAGGGGGAAAACTCAGATGAAAGTATTGCTTGCAGTATTACTGATGCTTATGACTGGATGCACTAAACAAAAAGAAGAAATTATAGTTATTACACCAACTGCAGAAACACAAATCAGTGACAGAAATATGGAAGTAGATCAAAATGGATCGGAAGTCATTTTGTCCGGAGCACAATATGAGCCGGTTAGTGAAGAAAGTGTGCGGACATTTCTCAAAGAACATCCCCATACATTCCATGCGGTCTATAACACGGACACAAAACATATTGAAGCTGAATTTACCTTTGAAGACACAGGTTCTTCCTGGACGATAGCTATGACAAATGAAGTTCTTGATGAAAATATAATTTCTCAAGGAGAAGAAATAGCAGATGAGATTGCACTTAGTGTCCTGAAAGATATGGTGTACTTTTCTGATGTGACAACCAAAGCATAATGAAAAGCGCATATTGCGCTTTTCTCATCTTTCGAACAATTTCAACAATACCTTCTTATAAGACTTGTAAGGATGGTTGCGGAGAGGAAGGTTAAACTTTGTGGAACCATACAAAACAGTAGAAGGATGTGTGAATTCACGGAATCCCCATTCGCCATGGTATGCGCCCATGCCGGAATGTCCTGTTCCATTGAACGGTACACCTCTTACCATTAAGTGCATGCATACTTCATTGATGCATCCACCACCATATTGCATTGTGGATATGACGTTTTCTGCCCATTTTGTATCCTGGGTAAAGATGTAAAGGGCAAGCCCATGTTCACGGCTGGCAATGGTTTCTAACAATGCTTCTTCATTGTCATAGGGAACAATTGGCAGTAATGGGTTAAACAATTCATGGTTCACAATTGGTTCATCGATTTGTACTGGAAAAATGATGGTTGGATCAAAGCGGAGTGTTTCTCTGTTTCCACTCCCACCAAAGACGATGCGGTCTTTGTATGTTTCTGCTTCGTTTGCACAATTGTCATATGCCTGCTCTGTGATGAGATGGGCATATTCCTTGTTGGTGTGTGGGTTTGTACCAAGTTGTTTTATGAATGCTTTTTTCAATTCTTCGATAAATGGTTCCGCAATGCTTTGTTCAATGGCAATCTGGTTGATGTTAATACAGATCTGTCCACTGTTACATGCCTTGAAGAAAGCAATCTTTTGTGCAGCATCCTTAATATCCGCATCTTTGCGGATAATGCACCAGTTGCCATTTTCTCCACCAAGTTCCAGTGCGACAGGCGTGAGGTTCTCCGCTGCCGCATGCATGATATGTCTGCCAACAGTTGGCGAACCGGTATAGAATATCTTGTCAAACCTTTCCGCCAGGCATGCATCTGCTACATCATGTCCACCATCAATCAATGTGATGTATTGTTCATCAAATGTACTTTCAATGAGCTTCTTCATCACAGCTGTACAGTGCGCTGACTTGGAACTTGTTTTGAGCACGGCTGTATTACCGGCAGAAATGGTTGCGGCTAATACACCAAGAGTCAAAAGAATGGGAAAGTTGAATGGGGACATGATGAGGGTTACTCCATATGGCATTTTGAATACCTTTGTGATCAGGCTCGGAAAGCACTGGATACCACTGAAGTGTGTTTCTGGCTTGGCCCATTTCTTTGTATGGGCAATTGCCTCATTGATTTCAAGAATCAATGGTCCGATGTCTGTAAGATAGGCTTCTGTTTCACATCTGCCAAGGTCTTCATGCAGTGCCTGCATGATGTCTTTTTCATATGTCTGCACAGCAATCTTGAGGCGGATTAACTGATCAATGCGCCAATTGATATCCAGGGTAGTATGGGTGTTGAAGAAGTTACGCTGCTTTTCAACAATTGAATGGATTGAATTATTTTTCATAATGAGCACCTCTGCTTAGATCATAGCATGTTTTCGTGGATTGAAAACGGGCAATCCGGATACGGACTGCCCATTCTTTGGTGTATTAATACAGTTTTGCACCTGCTGGAATGTTGTCATCCAGCATGAGGAGGTTAAGGCCTTCTTTGCCATCATTTTCATAGACAGCAGAGATTAACATACCTTCAGAATCAATACCCATCATCTTTCTTGCCGGCAGGTTGACAATGGCAACTGCTGTCTTACCGATGAGTTCTTCTGGTTCATAGTACTGGTGAATACCACTGAGGATGGTACGTCTTCTTTCTGTGCCATCATTCAGTGTGAACTTGAGAAGTTTACTGCTCTTTGGAACAGCAGTGCAGTCTTCAATCTTGACCACACGGAAGTCAGATTTGGAGAATGTTTCAAAGTCGACCATGTCTTCAAACAGAGGTTCTACTTTGATGTTGGAGAAAGAAGGAATGACCTGTTTCTTTTCTTCCTGTTTAGGTTCATCCTTGCCAACTGGTTTCATGGTTGGGAAGAGAAGGACGTCACGGATGGAGTCAAGACCACACAGTAACATGACAAGTCTATCAATACCCATACCGATACCACCTGTTGGCGGCATGCCATATTCCAGTGCTTCTACATAGTCTTCATCCATTTCACTTGCCTCATCATCACCGAGTTTCTTGAGTTCAAGCTGTTTTTCAAAGCGTTCTCTCTGGTCAATCGGGTCATTGAGCTCAGTGAAGGCATTGTCCATTTCAATACCGCAGATTTCCAGTTCGAAACGTTCTGTGAAACGTGGATCATTTGGATTCTTTTTGGCAAGAGGGGAGATCTCAATTGGATGACCATAGACAAATGTTGGCTGGACAATCTTGTCTTCGCAGAATTCATCGAAGAACAAAGAGATGATGTTACCAACGGTCCTCTGGTGTGGCAATACTTCAACATTGTGTTCTTCTGCAATCTTCAATGCTTCTTCGACTGTCATTGGCTGCCAGAAGTCTACACCAGTAACTTCCTTGACAGCATCGACCATGTTCCATCTCTTATATGGAGCTTTAAGAGAAATTGTCTTGCCCATGAATTCGAAATCTGTTTTGCCAAAGACTTCCATAGCGACCGATTCAAACAATTCTTCATTCATCTTCATCATGCCTTCGAGGTCGCTATATGCACAATAGGCTTCCATGGTAGTGAATTCCGGATTGTGCTTGAGGTCCATGCCTTCATTACGGAAGATTCTGCCAATTTCATAGACTTTTTCAAGACCACCAACAATCAGTCTCTTGAGAGGAAGCTCAGTCGCAATGCGCAGGTAGAAGTCCTTGTCGAGGGCATTGTGGTGGGTGATGAATGGACGTGCACTTGCACCACCAAGAATTGGCTGCAGAATAGGTGTTTCTACTTCAATATAGCCATGGGCATCCATCCAGTTCTGAATGGCACGGATGATGCGTGGACGAAGAATGGCAACCTGTCTTGAAGAGTCGTTCATGATGAGGTCAAGATATCTTCTTCTGTAACGTTCTTCCTTGTCAGTGAGACCATGGAACTTTTCCGGAAGTGGTCTTAATGCCTTGGAAAGGTGTGTATACTTGTGGCATTCCACAGAAAGTTCATTTGTCTGTGTGCGCATGATGCGGCCTTCAATACCGATGATGTCACCAAGGTCTGCACTCTTGAAGAGGTTATAAATGTCATCACCGACAATGCGCTGGTTGATGACAACCTGAATGCGTCCATCTCTGTCAAGCAGCTGGATGAAGCCAAGCTTGCCCATTCTGCGCTTTGCCATAATGCGTCCGGCAATGGAAACATGCTTGTCGAGGGCATCGAGTTCTTCAATGCTCTTGTCACCATAGGCATCATGGATGTCCTTTGTATGACATGTTCTTTCATATGCCTGACCAAATGGGTCAATGCCGGCATTGCGTAAATCATTCATCTTTGCACGGCGTGCTTCTTCCTGGTCATTCAGATTGCTGGAAGCATCATTGCCTTTTTTCTTCTTTTTCTCAGCAGCTTCTTTCTGCTTTGCGGCAAGCTCAGGATGAGCTGCTTCAAATGCTTTGCGGCGTTCTTCCTTAATCCGCTGTTTTTCTTCTTTTGTCAGTTCTTCAGCCATATTAGTCCTCCTTAAAATATAAAAGCTCTCACCCATAGGGACGAGAGCTTGTTCGTGGTACCACCCTAATTCATGACAAAATGTCATCTCATTGATTGCCTGTATCGCGGCAGCGGCTTCCTCAGGAGGCCTTGGCAGTACTGATGGGCAACACTCCATTTTCACCAGCAGGAGCTCTCTTTGGAAAACCCGTATTTCAGCTGCATTCTCCGTCATTGTCAGCGGCATTATTCTAACATGTTTTATGCTGTTTGCAATGAACAGTTGACAAAACTGTACCAATGCGTACCTCGCTTTTCTTGCAAGTTAACTCCTATTGTGGGTAGAATGGAAGTACCTTCAAAGAAAGGAGGGTTTATGCAGAAACAGGAAGAAAATGAAGACCGTGCTTTGAAACGATTGAAGAAAGCCATTGATCCATGGATGGTCAAGATCTCTCTTTGTGTTATTTCGGTAGTGGTCATTCTCTATATTCTCTACCACATTTCTGGTGCCGTATTTGATATTGTGGACGGTACGGTTATGGTCATCGGCAACATTTTGTATATGTTGCGTTCATTGTTGTGGGGGTTCTTTGTGGCATATCTTTTGATGCCTTTAACGGATTTGTTGCAAAGGAAGCTTGCGAATGCCCGCTTTAACAAAAAGAACAAGACATATCGCTTACAGGCAGTTGCATTGACAATACTTATCGTATTGACGTGCGCAACGATATTCTTCTCCGTACTCATTTCTACCTTTACATCAACGTTGCAGATTGCGGATCTCGAAAGTATTTACAGCTTTGTGCAAAGCATCGCAAAGAATGTAGGAACATTCTATAACCAGGTGATTCATCTGTTAGAAAAACTCTCCATCAGCTCTGATCAGTTACAGCAATTTGCGGATGCAATCGTTCATGCCTTCTCAGACTATGCGACTGGATTTGGAGAAGGGGTGATGAGTGGAATTGAAAACATACCGAACTTTTTCTCCCAGTTTTTCTTCGTCATCATCTTTGCCATCTGGTTTCTGCTTGATGGTGCGTATATTGCTTTGTACTGGGGCAAGGTCATGTATGCCATTTTTAAAGATAACACGCGTGAGAAGATTTCCCGGCTGCTTGAAGATGCGGATGAGGTATTCTCCGGTTACATCAGAGGACAAATGCTCGATGCATTGATCATGATGTTGATGATTTCAGTGTTGCTGAGTGTGGTCAAAGTACCATTCTCTGTTACCATTGGTGTTCTTGCCGGTATTGGTAATCTCATTCCGTATGTTGGACCATTTGTGGCATATGCAGGTGTCATCCTTGTATGCCTTGTCAATGGTGAAATATCCAAGATGATTATCACCCTGATATTGTTATGGATCATCCAGTCCATTGATGGCAACATCATCAATCCAAAGCTTCTTGGTCATCATGTACACATTCACCCGATGTATGTCATCATCGCATTGATTATCGGTGGAGCCTGGGGAGGATTGCTAGGTATGTTGTTTGCTGTACCAGTTGCAGCACTCATCAAACTGCAATTTGACAGGGTTGTGAAAATGCGGGTGGACCACAAGCAGGCAAAGGAACGGCAGTACTTTGAAGGAAAGGAATAATAAAACGACGGATTATCCGTCGCTTTTTTAGTATCCATTGCTGTTGAGCCAGTAGACAAGATTCAATGCTTCATCATACAGCTCTGCACTTGCCCGCATCGTATTAAAGGAAATGCAGAAGGAAACCGAATCGGTGAAACCGATCATATAGCAGTGAATCCGGTCATTGGCACATTCTGCTGTACCTGTCTTGGCATAGACCATGCCATAGGCTGGTTCATAGAAACCATATTCCAGAGCTGCCTGATGCATGGCTTCTTTGAGCTTTGCCGCAACCGTTGGTGTCATGGTTTCTGAAAGCTTTTTTGTCTTTGCTCTGTATCTGTTGAAGGGATTACCTTCAATGGAAGAAACAATATGTGGCTGCATCATTACCCCATCATTGGCAATTGCCTGTGCAATTAAGGCAAGGTGTACTGGTGTGATTTGTGTATTGCCCTGTCCAAAGGAGCTCTGGGCAATGGTAGCAGGGGTGTCATTTTCTATATCCCTTGCGGAATGCAATGTACAAAGATAAGGGATTTCTATATCCTTTCCAACCATGAACTTCTCTGCCATTTCATTCAGGGCATCTGCCCCTGTTACTACACCAAGGTTGGCGAAGTAGCAGTTAACAGAATAACGCATGGCTTTGTTCAGATCACAATCCCCATAGACATGGTTTTCAAAGTTTGTGATGGTCCAGGAATCACCTTCTGGGGTATAGGTACCCGTATCGTAGTACTGGAAGAAGTCATCGCCCAGTCCTTCTTCTTCCTGTTTTGTCAAAGCTGCAGCTGCTGTGACAACCTTAAAGGTAGAACCAGGTGGATCATTCTCATATGTACCACGTCTGTACTGTCCATCTGGGGTTGTATTGGTGACAAAAGAGGCGGTGTCATTGACATCATAGTCAATGGTACTCTGTGATGTAAGACAAAGGATTTCCCCAGTAGAATTGTCAATGACGGTCACACTGCCTTCCTGTCCGGCAAGGATATTGGTATAGGCATAATCCTGCAGGGCATTGTCTGTGGTGAGAACAACTGTCTGTCCCTTGTTATTCTTGTCGAGGGTAAACAGGGAGTGTTTATACAGATTGCCTCTCAGGCCATAGCGGTTTTCGGTATTGCTGTTGACAGTGTAATAGCCTAACAGGTAGGCATAGCTTCTGTTTTCCGGCGCATTGGCATAGGCACCAGTACCCGGTGCAGCATTGCCAAGAATCATATTGCCATGCCTGTCGAGGATGTCACCCTCCACAACATAGCTTTTGATTTCATCATAGGTGACTGTACTTTTTGTGGCAGCGTAAGAAGTGTTTGTCATAGGAAGAATGACATACTTTGTACCAAAGACTGCCATGAAGGCAACCGGAATGAGCACGGCGAAGATTTCTGCCATGCGTATGCGTTTCTTTGCATTATGTAAAGATCTGTTTTCATTGTTCTTCATCAGGCACCTCCATTATTTCTTCTTCATTTTCCATGGACAGTTTCAATAAAATGCCCGCAAAACACAAAGTGATGGTCTGGTAGGTAAAGCCACGGGACAAGAATGGTATTGGAAGACCCGTCAGCGGGATGATGTTACAGGAACCAAGGATGACAATTAATGCCTGCATGAAAAGCATAGCTGCTGCCCCAAAGGCAACAACCGCATCCTGGGGATTTTTCTTCAGGAGTTTTAAAGATACTTCTCCACCCCGTACGGCAATACGGGCAAGCTGTATCAAAGCAAAGAAGGCGATAGGAAAGCCAAGGGTTGTAATCATGGCTACAAATGCCATGTCACTTTCGGCTACCGGAATGGCATGGAAGTTGACTGTATTACCAGAAAGTCCGCCCATCCATAGTGCTTTCTTTCCCTGCAATAACTGGTAACCTGCCCCATAGGGGTCATTGTAAATGTTGGCTGTGACAGAGAAGCGTTCATATACCTTTCGTACAATTGGCCAGATGTAGGCACTGATGCCGGACAGTGTGCCAGCTTCATGTGCAGGCTGCAGGGCATGGTAGAGCACAAAGGCAGAGACTACCGCTATTGCACAAAGGGAGAAGACGGTAATCAGGTAAATGCGCTTGCGCCTTGAATGTTCCATGAAGATGAACAGCAGGGCAAGGTGGAGTACAAATAATATCATAAGGGATCCCATTTCATGGATGAGCAGGGAACCAGCCGCATTGATCAGAAAGAACAGTGTTGATAACAGCAGTACAGTTCTTTCATCTTTGCGGTAACGGGAAGAAAACAGCGATGCATAGAAAAGCAATGCACTGACCTTGGTGAAGTCGGTTAATTGCAAAGTCAAAGGACCAATGGAAATCCAGGCACTTGTACCATAGCCATTTGGGTCATAACCAAAAACAGCAAGGGCAAGGTAGATGGCAAGGGAAACACCCATCATGACATAGACAGTGGCCCTGTGGTTGAGGATGTTGCGGAAGAAGCTGTAAAAGATGATGAACACTGCAGCTAACAATATTGCTATGCCATATTTGATGAGGCTGAAAGAACCGGCAGGGTTATAAATTTCATCAATTAACAGCTGTAAGCCAATTCCCATTGATATAAGGTAACAACAAGCCGCAAACAGTTTCATGTCTGCACTTTTCTGATAGAAGTAATTGCCAAGAATCCCGGTGATTACAAGCATCGGGGCAAGGGCGATCAGATATTGTGTTCCCGCGTCGGAAGATTTGAGAAAGACAATACCTGCCATGAGTATTTCAAAGATGACCGCATGGGTGATAAAGCGGTCACTCTTGTCTTCGACATAGACGATTTCTTCATCTGTTGTTTCAGTCGGAATGTTTTCTTTTTTTCTGAAGATAGCCATAAACCTCCTTCGTAATCATTAGAATAGAGAGTTTTTGCCCTAATTACAAGTTTGAGGGGCTCGTGCTATCTTAAGTTTTTCTGAAAATATGCTATGGTAATAGAAGAGGTGAAAACATGAAACAACATTTTGGAGAATTAAACAGAAAGGAAGTATTTCTTTATACCATTGAGAACGAAAACATCCGCATGGCGGTAACAGACTATGGTGCAACGCTGGTATCCTTTGTACATAAGTATAGTGATACCGATGTTGTCCTTGGTTTTGATAACCTGGATGGGTATCTCGATCAGACTTCTTACATCGGTGCTTCTATTGGAAGAACTGCCAACAGAATTGAAAAGGGTACATTTACATTAAATGGCAAGACATATCATCTGCCCATCAATAACAACGGCAACTGCAACCATGGTGGTATTACTGGTTTTGATAAGGTGATCTGGAAGGCGGAAGAAGGAAATGATTTTGTATCCTTTACCTATACATCTAAGGATGGTGAAGAAGGTTATCCTGGGAATCTTCTTGTGAAGGTAACATACCAGTTATTGGACAATGGTATCGAAATCAAAGCAGAAGGTACACCTGATGCGGATACTCTGTTTGCGTATACAAACCATTCCTATTTCAATCTTGATGGCTCTGGCAGTGCTTTGGACCATGAGGTGAAGATTTTTTCTGATCACTATGCATTAAGTGATCAAAACGGGCTTGCTGTAAATGAAATTGTACCGGTAGAAGGTACCCCATTTGACTTCGTAGAGTTTCATACTCCCAGGGAAAGAATTGGGAAGGCTGATTTGCAGTTAAAATATGGCAATGGTTATGATCATTATTATCCAATGAATGGAGAAGGTATGCGTCAGTTTGCTGTGTGCAAGGGAAAGTCTTTGGAAATGGATGTATATTCTGATCAGCCTGGTATGCATTTCTATAGTGCAAATTATCTTGAAGGTAAGACAGGCAAGTACAATAACATCTATGATCCACGTACCGCCCTTTGCTTTGAGTGCGCCTATATGCCAAATGCCATCAATTATGATGGGGTGAAACAGCCTCTTGTCAAAGCAGGTGAGACATCTGTACAGACAATCTGCTATATGATAAAAGAAAAATAAAGGTGCAGAAAGATAAGTAAATATGTTGTTGAAATTATCATTGCATGCATGTATAATCTTCCAGGAAAAATATGGAGGTGCAGTATGAAGCTTGTAAGATGTTCAAAAAGAGTAAAACTGTGTGCCGTAGTTTCTGACAACGAAAGATCTATCTGAGATTGGTGACTTTGTCGACCAATCTCTTTTTTATAAGACAGGAGGAGAAAATGAAGAGAATACTTGTATTGGAAGATGGCAGCTGGTATGAAGGTGAAGCATTTGGAGCAGATACGTATACCATCGGTGAATTGGTCTTTAATACATCGATGACCGGTTATCAGGAAATATTGACGGATCCGTCATATTGTGGACAGATTGTTATGCTGACGTACCCGCTGATTGGCAATTATGGCATTAACCGGGATGACAACGAGAGTATGAAACCATCGTGTTTTGGTCTGGTAATAAAAGATCTCTGCATGTTTCCGTCCAATTTCCGTTCCCGCATTGATCTTGATGCTTATCTTTGTGAAAATGGGATACCTGGTATTTGTGGTGTGGATACGCGTGCCATCACAAAGGCAATCCGGGAAAAAGGAACGATGAAGGCATGTTTCTGTGACAGGGTAGAGGAAATTGAATCACTTGTTGAGAAATTGCAGGAAACTGATTTTCTGCATGATCAGGTCAGCCGTGTTTCTACCAAAAGTGTCTATCCGATCCCGGGACGAGGTAAATTGGTAGTTGTGATGGATTTTGGTGTCAAGCTGAGCATTCTTCGTGAACTTGCCAAAAGAGATTGTGATGTGATTGTTGTGCCATATAACACCAGTGCAAAGCAGGTTCTTTCTTATCATCCCGATGGGGTGTTGTTGTCTAATGGGCCGGGTGATCCTTCGGATCTTCCGGAAGTGATAGAACAGGTGAAAATCCTGATTGATCATACAGCTGTATTTGGTATATGCCTTGGCTGCCAGCTGATGTCACTTGCCTGTGGGGCAAAGACATACCGGTTGCGCTTTGGACATCGCGGGGCGAATCATCCTGTCAAAGATCTGTTGACCGGAAAGGTGGAGATCACTGCCCAGAACCATGGTTTTGCGGTAGATGTGAAATCATTGGAATATACGGATCTTGTGATGAGTCATCAGGCATTGAACGATGGATCTTGTGAAGGGGTAAGACATATGTCACGACCTTGTTTTGCAGTGCAATACCATCCTGAGGCAGATGCCGGACCGGAAGACAGCCGGTATTTGTTTGACAGGTTTATGGAGATGATGGAAGGAGAAAAGTGAAATGCCAAAACGTACAGATATTCATAAAATCATGGTTATTGGATCTGGTCCGATTATCATTGGCCAGGCAGCGGAATTTGATTATGCGGGTTCACAGGCTTGTGCTGCATTGCGTGAAGAAGGTTATGAAGTCATCCTCATCAATTCCAACCCTGCCACAATTATGACGGATACTTCTATTGCGGACAAAGTATATATCGAACCATTAACACTGGAATTTGCCAAACGTGTCATCTATAAAGAAAGACCTGATGCTATCCTTGGTTCCCTTGGAGGCCAGACCGGACTGAATCTTGTCGTTGAACTATTTGAGGATGGTATCTTGGAAGAATATGGCGTTGAAGTACTGGGAACGGATATTGAGGCGATTAATCGGGCAGAAGACAGAGAATTATTCCGTTCTCTGATGCAGGAAATTCATGAACCGATTCCCGAGTCTCAGATTGTACATACGATAGAAGAAGCTGTCGAATTTGCAAACCGCGAAGGCTATCCTCTTGTGGTCAGACCAGCTTATACACTTGGCGGAACCGGTGGTGGTTTTGTTCACAATGAAGAAGAATTGAGGCATATTACCGAAACCGGTCTCAAAATGTCTCCGGTTCATCAATGCCTGGTCGAACAATCTATAGCTGGTTATAAAGAAATTGAATATGAAGTGATGCGGGATGCCAACGATAGTGCGATCGTTGTCTGTAATATGGAAAATGTTGATCCTGTTGGTATTCATACCGGCGATTCGATTGTCGTGGCACCGGTGCAGACACTGAGTGACCGGGAAAATCAGATGTTGAGGAATGCGTCGCTGAAAATCATCCGCGCACTCAGAATCTGTGGTGGATGTAATGTGCAGCTGGCACTTGATCCTCACAGCTTCCGCTATTATGTCATAGAAGTGAATCCCCGTGTATCCCGTTCCAGTGCCCTTGCTTCCAAGGCGACCGGTTATCCGATTGCCCGCATCAGTGCAAAACTTGCGGTCGGTTATCATCTGGATGAAATTGTAAACCCGGTAACAGGGACAAGTTGTGCCTGCTTTGAACCGGCTCTGGATTATGTTGTAACCAAGTTTCCACGCCTTCCCTTTGATAAGTTCCCATCTGGAGACAGGCGGCTTGGAACGCAGATGAAGGCAACTGGAGAAGTGATGGCTATTGGCAGAACGTTTGAAGAATCCTTCCTGAAAGCTGTACGGTCTTTGGAAATGAAATGTGATCATCTTGAAAAGAAGGAGATTTCAATTCTGGATGAAGAAGAGTTGTATAACAAGATACGCGAACATGATGATGAAAGGATATTTGCTGTGGCAGAATGGCTGAGGCGCGGCTATGATGAGGAAAGAATTCATAAGCTGACAAATATTGATACCTTCTTTCTGGATCATATCAAAGCAATTGTTTCCCTGGAAAAGGTAATGATTGCACATCCTATGGATTTACAGATTCTGGTAAAGCTCAAACATGCCGGATTTGCGGACAGCTATATTGCAAGAAAGTGGAAATGCAGAGAAGAGGATCTCTATCTTCTTGCCAGGCAAAATGGCATTACACCAGTTTACAAGATGGTGGATACATGTGCTGGTGAATTTGCGTCCATGACACCGTATTACTATAGTACTTATGAAAAAGAAAACGAATCTGTTGTCAGTAAGAACAAGAAGATCATCGTCCTTGGTTCTGGTCCGATCCGTATTGGACAGGGCGTCGAATTTGACTATGCAACGGTGCATTGTATAGAAACACTGCATAAGGAAGGCTATGAGGCCATCATTATCAATAACAATCCGGAGACTGTTTCTACTGATTTCGCCATTTCTGACAAATTGTATTTTGAACCACTGACTGTGGAAGATGTTATGCATGTTGTTGATCTTGAGAAGCCAGAAGGCATCATCGTTCAGTTTGGTGGGCAGACCGCAATCAATCTTGCCGGAGAACTCGAAAGAAGAGGTTGCCACATTATGGGCTCTTCTCTTGAAGCAATCAACAGAGCTGAGGACAGACATGAATTTGAGAAGATGCTTGAGAGTCTGGGCATTCCTCAGCCTGAAGGGGATACGGCTGTAACAGTGGATAGGGCAATCGAAATTGCTAATCGTATTGGTTATCCGGTTCTTGTCAGACCAAGTTATGTTCTTGGGGGAAGGGCGATGGAAATTGTCTATGATGATGAAGAGCTGAAGTACTATATGGAAACGGCAGTCAAAGAGATCAGTCATGATTCTCCAATTCTGATCGACCGTTACGTATTGGGGAAGGAATTGGAAATAGATGCGGTGGCAGATGGTAATGAAGTTCTGATTCCGGGTGTGATGGAACATATTGAAAGAGCCGGTATTCATTCGGGTGATTCTATTTCTGTCTATCCTCCACAAAATATCACAAAGGATGTCAAGGATACTATCATTGACTATGCAATGCGCATCGGAAAGGGGTTCGGCTTTATCGGTCTTTATAATATACAGTTCATCGTAGACAAAGATGATCGTGTCTATGTATTGGAAGTCAATCCCCGTTCATCAAGAACTGTTCCATTTCTTTCCAAGATTACCGGCGTTCCAATGTGTCAGGCAGCTACGCGATGCATCCTTGGGGAAAGCATCCGGAAACAGGGATATGAGCCGGGTTATAAGAAAGAGAAAGCAAATCGTGTCTATGTGAAAGCACCAGTATTCTCCTTTGCCAAATTGCGTTCGGTTGATACGGTACTTGGACCGGAAATGAAATCGACAGGAGAGGCATTGGGGGCTGACGGCTCGCTTGAAAAGGCGTTGTATAAAGCTTTGATTGCAAGTGGTGTGCGCATACCGCAATATGGTTCTGTACTTTTAACCATTTCGGACGAGGATAAAACAGACGCGTTGAAACTTGCAAGGCGGTTTTCCCGTATTGGTTATGGAATCTATGCGACAGCTGGTACTGCTAAATATCTCGAAAACAATGGTCTGTTTGTACATTCTGTCTGTAAGATTTCTGAAGACGAGAACAATAATGTATTGAATCTGATTCAGGAAGGAAAAGTATCTTTTGTGATCAATACGGTTGAGCATCGTGACAAGAGAACAAATCTCGACGGGTTCCTGATTCGTCGTGTTTCGGCAGAAAACAACATCTCCTGTATGACCAGTCTTGATACTGCAGAGGCACTTATCAAGGTCCTTGAATCGATGAGTTTTCAGGTTGTTTCGATGGATGAAGAGAGGTGAACATGATGATTCATGAAGAATGTGGTGTATTTGGTATTTTTGATCCTTCTGGAAAAAGGAATGTTGTCTATGATACATATTATGGACTTGTTTCCCTTCAGCACCGTGGTCAGGAATCCTGTGGCATTGCCGTAAACAACAAGGGGATCATTCATGCACATAAAGATGTTGGCATGGTGCGGGATGTCTTTGATGAAGATGCATTGCAGT
>CASEPS010000001.1 GCA_949289855.1 uncultured Erysipelotrichaceae bacterium | reverse complement strand
TTTTATCGCCTTCAGAAACAAACAACAGCACCGGATTTCCTGTTGATACCCGGTGCTAATATTTCAAAATATTTAGGACATTTTCAATTTAGCTTGACAAAGAAAAAGTTAGAAAATGTGCAATTCACATCATTCTCCCATGATTATTGGTAAGTGACCCATGTTCCTTCGCTGGCAACCCAGGTGTTGTCAGAAAGCTGATACCATGTATATCCTTCTGCTTCCTGCATATTGATTACCTGGTACGACTCACCTGCATAAGCAGAACCAACCGCAGCACCATTTACACTTGGCTGGTCTCTTTTGATCAGTTCTGCATTAATAATAGCAGTACCGTATTGTGGTGCTGGTTCTGGTGTGGCTGCATCTGGTGTAGAAGTTGGTACCGGTGTAGCAGAAGGTGTTGGTGTAGTTGTTGGTTCTGGTGTCTGTTCTGCTATCTGCTGTTGTCTTTGTTCAGCAAGCTTTTCTTCATCCTGTCTGTTAGAAAGAACGGCAAACAAGCCAAGACCAACCAGAACTATTGCAAGAACGATCAATAACAATACCCTTTTTACAAGGTATCCTTTGTCTTCATCCTCTTCTTCTACAGGTTCTCTGTTCTCTTCTGGCTGCATAGTAACTTCTACCGCATCCAGCTTTAATGTTTTTGTATGGTCATCAATTGACTTCAGAAAAGCCGGTTCATCTGAACTATATTCTCTTCTTTCTTCTGTATCTTCAAGTGTTGGAAGATCCACTTCCTTCTCTTCTTCAATAAAATCTCTGTTACTTTTATTCATAAACATCCCCACATGTTATATAACGTTACCATCATAGTGAATTTCCAGCAAAAAGAAAAGGGAATTCATCCCTTTAGTTGTAAACAGTCTTTCCATGGTCTTCATGGTAGGACTTTGCCTGGTTTTCTCTCAGTTCTTCACTTGTGAAGTCAATGCCCGCAAGGTCTTCCATGAACTCTGACTTCTTGTTCAATTCTTCTGTGACTGTATCCAGTCCATATTGTTCAAGTAAGGTCTCTTCACTCGAGAACAAGTTTGTTCCAAGTCCCAGTCTGTTTCCTTCAATGGTTATTCCCATTGCCGCAAGGGTTGTTGGGAAGTGGTCCATGGTGGAATATTGCCTGTAATTATCAGATTCTGCTGTTACAGCAGAGTTAACATAAGAAACATATGCTCTTCTCTGGTAACCATCTGTCATATCATTGGTGAAATCACCATCCATGGTTGGATGGTCACCCACTAATACAATTGTTGTATTTTCATACCATGGCTGTTCTTCACACCATTCAAGGAATGTCTGTACCTGTCTTGATGAACATGCCATCACATCTGCGTATTGGTTACCATCAAATGAGTCTTCGTATTCATTTCCACATTCTGTACATTTATAACCATCTTCAAAATGTGTATCTACTGTTAGCATAGTCAGATTAAATGGTTCTTCCTGACTGGACAGGTCATTCAATACATCTTTGGCAAAGGTGAAAAGCTTTGAATCTTCATAGCCCCACCAGACTTTATAGTCATCAGGAATCCATCCATTGTCCTGGGCATATCCATGGTCATAGATGGTGTAGTTACCATGTTCGGTAAAGTACAGTCTTCTGCCTCCAAAGGTCGCATCAGAACCAATGAGCAATGTATTACTATAACCATTGTCTTCGAGAATATCCCCAAGACATGTTGTGTCCGCAAAGAACCTTGACTGGGTTACCATGTCATTGTTTTCCAGATTATTCTTTAGTGGAAGTCCTGAAGTCTGTGCAAACATAGCTCCCATAGTCCATGTAGTATATGGAAGTGCATACGCACCATTGATTTTTGTTTCATTTCCAGAAAAGTCTTCATTGCTTTGCGCAATCGTTGTCAGTTCTGGAATGACATTTACATCAAATCCTCCACCATGAGAAATATCAGAATACGTCGTTTCCATAGACTCTAAGAAAATGTAAATCAGATTCCTTTTCTGTTCAGGGAATGTAATATTCACACTATCCGGGTCTACATAGTTTTCTTCAATAAAAGTGGAAGGATTGTTCTGGTAAGAAAGATATTCATCCACTGCCAATGTGTCCCAAACAATGGACTTTGTGTAGAAAAGAACCGAAGAAGCTATGGTAACAGAAAGGGCAAGGACAACTTTATACATTGTCTTTTTCTTTCTTGAGGCATAGAAAACAATGCCCATCAAACCAATAATGACAACTGCAGGGATGACACATTTGAATATGCAGTCCATAATCATTTCTTCATTGGTTCCTTCTATTGGTGCAGAAAGCTGATACATCAGTTCAGACATACTGAGATTTGCCCATGTGGACATAACCCATCTTGCGGCTAATGCAAGTACAGTCGCAAGGATAATCAATATGAATGCGAGAACTGTTAGTGTTCTGATCAATCTTTTGCTAGTTTTGTTTTTCTTTTCCATTACGTTTCCTTTACAATTCACTATCATAGTCAAATTGAAGTAAAACGCAAAGGAAAAGAGTGCTTTTTCAACACTCTTCAGGAATTCTTAATATTCTGATTTAAAAACAATATTTTAATTTTGGCTCTTTTCGGCTCCCGATCGGCACCTTTTGGCTCCATTTGGCTCCTTAGTCCACTACATTGACTAATTGTTCTTCTGTAATTGGACCTTTTCGAAGTATCTGTAACTCTTCCTTTGTGCAGTCAACGATGGTACTCGCTTCTCCATAAGAAACTTCACCTTCCATCATAGCTGAAAGAAGTGGACATTGTTGCTCAATTTCATCCAATGTTGTACAAACTGGCTGTCCTGACTGGTTGGCACTTGTCATAAACAAAGGACTCCCTGTTTCTTCTATCAATTGCTTAACTGCATTACCCGGTGCCAAACGTATGGCAAGTGTTTCCAGTCCACCATTCACAAAAGATGGTACATCATCTCTTCGTTTGAGAATAATGGTTAATGGTCCTGGCATAAAGGCATCAATAATCTTTTCTGCTCTTTCATCTACTACAGCTATGCTTTTGATCTGTTCTTTGTCAGAACACATGACAGGAAATGCTTTTGTCTCTGGTCTGTTTTTGACTTCTCTCAGGTTTTCCTGTGCCTGAAGGCTGTTCATTCTGGCACAGACACCAAATACTGTGTCTGTAGGAACAGATATAACACCATCATTTTTCAATATAGCAGCGAGTTCTTTGATTTCAGTCTGTTTATAACGCTTCATTTTCTTTCAATCACTGTCCCATCATTCTTCCAGATAGAGTTTTCTGCGATAACTCCTCTGACACAGCTTGTTGGGTAAACAATGCAATTTCTGCCAAGAATCGTTCCTGGATTCAATACGGCATTACAACCAACTTCTGTATGGTCACCAACCATGGCACCAAACTTCTTGAGACCTGTTTCAACAGCTTCTCCATTTTCATGTAAAACAACCAGTTCCTTGTCACTCTTTACATTGGAAGTAATAGAACCAGCGCCCATATGGGCATAGTAACCAAGAATGGAGTCTCCTACATAGTTATAATGTGGCACCTGAACATTATCAAAGATGATGACATTTTTGAGTTCTACTGAGTTACCAACTACACAGTTTGCACCGACAAGTGCAGAACCTCTGATAAATGCACAATGTCTGACTTCTGTTTCTGGTCCGATAATACATGGTGCACCAAGATATGCACTGGAGAAGACATGTGCTGTCTTATGAACCCATACATGTTCACTTGTTTCAATATATTCATTTTTATCGAGACTGTTACCAAGTGTAATGATAAAGTCTTTGATGCCTTTTAAAGCTTCCCAGGGATACTTGTACTGACTGAGGTAATCCTTTGCCAGTGTATGTTCAAGGTCATACATTTCATTGATTGTATACATTCTGTTGTCCTCCTGACTGTTTTGTTATACTGCAGAAAAACTAGAAACGTCAACGCTCTTTTGGCTTTGAAAACCGGTTAACGACATACGTCATCACCAGATAATTCACAGGTACATAAATCGGAACCGAACATAGTTTTGCATAATTTTCTGGAACTCCCAGAAAGCGATGCAGAATTTCTACAATCAGGAAAGAAATAATCCATCCTGGAATATAACTGATTGGAAACGTGATAAACGTCTTCCATGACATTTTCTTTTTGTAAGTAAATGTCATATTCATGACGTAGGATGGAACAAATGCCAGAACATCCGCAACTATACTAGCCATTCCTACTTCAAAACTCAGCAACAATAAACCTTTATTGAACAAAAGAGCAATGACTGTATTTAATACACCAATAATTCCAAACGTAATAAACTGTTTGTTCAAAAACTTTTCTTTTATCAATTTCCACATATTAACTCCTCAATATGTATAATACGTTCCAACTGGCATTTCTTCCTGTGATACAATTCTTCCTGCCATAACATTTCGGATTACCTGTGCCACAAACTCTACCTGGTCATCGTATGGATAAACTACAGATAACTCTTCACCACCTGCAGATACACAACTACTGAATCCTGTATCTCCTGTTACATGGTAGTTAACAATATTCCAGGAAATATTCTCAGAAAGCTGTTTTCTGCACAATGCATAAATCGAATCACTGGAAAGGTTCGTCAGGAATGTACCTGATAATGCAGAAAGAAGGTCATTGAAATGTGTAATGACTTCTGGCGAAGTCAGTTTATTGATAATTGCTTTTAGAACAAGCTGCTGGTGCATTGTTCTTCCAAAGTCACCATCTGGCAATGTTTTTCTTTCTCTTACATAAAGTAACGAATTATAGCCATCAAGGTGAATCGGTCCCTGCTCAAACCAGATATTTGGATTATCCCAGAAACCAAATGCATAAGGATTGTCCACATCAACTCCACCTAAAGCATCAATAATATTCATATATGTTCTGAAATTGATCGTTATATAGTTATCAATCACATCACCAAGATTCATATATTGGTTGAGTCCTGTCATTGTATTATCTATGCCACTAAATCCAAGATGGGTCAGTTTATCATAAGCCTCTGCACCATATGCAGGATTTGGAATATAAGAATCACGTGGATATGAAACCAAGGCTATCTGATGTGTCAAAGGGTTAACTGCCACAATCATCGCAACATCTGTTTTACATTGAACGGTAAGTTCTCCTTCTTCATCATTACCTCCGATGAAAATCACGAATGGATTATCAGTCAATGTAGTATCAGACTGTGCAACATTTGTTTCAATCGTCCTTTTAAAGGATCCAATTACTTTGGTGTCATTTTCAAAATGCTCATAACCCTCTGTTTCTGTAATCATAGAAACAAAAGCATCCGCAAGAACAAGCACTTCACCTTGTCCTTCATAGAGATATTGCGCTGATTCCACTGCATTAACACAATTTACAGTGCTCATCTCATGTCCTGCAGTATTTTTTAATTCGGTCAAAGCAAAATTCTGGTTATCATAATCGATGCCCATCGTCGTAATAAATACAGAATCAAAATAATCAGAAAGCTCTTCCGATACAGAATATGCAGAATACAATTCTGGATGTGCAGCCCGATATTCATCACTTAGTACATACAAGCGGATTGTTGCTGTATTGCCACCGGTATAATCAAAAAGTGATGATATTTTATTCTCATAATGAGGAATGAGAAAAGACCCAGCCGCAAGAACAAGACAAAGTACAATATCAACAAACTTGATAAAGCGATTCTTATAGTATCTGGAAGAAAGTACACCTGTCAGCAAAAGAGCGATAATCATTATGCCTAGTACTATCCATTTCCATAGATCCGGAATCATTTTCAAGCCAAAAATAATAACCATAAAGATGATTGCAATCAAAAACAGAATCAGCCAGACAAATCTTCCACTTAATACTCTTTTCTTCTTTTTTTTCAATTTCTTTGCCATATTCATTACCTTACATCCAAATTATTTTAGCAAATATAGGCTAATTGTGCATCACTAACAGAAAAAGCACACCTTATCATAAGATGTGCTTATCAAACTTATTGTGCAGGTACCGAAGTATCTGTTGTTGTACCATCTACAGGTTGTTGTGGTTCTGAAGGTACTTCTGGAGTTGGCTCTACAGGTGGTTGTTCAATTGGAGGCGTCTCGACTGGTACCTCTTCTGCTGGTGGTTGAGTAACCGGAGGAGTCACTGGCTCAACTGGTGTATTCACTTCTGGTACCGGAGTTGGGTTTACAACAGGTTCTGTTTCATATGACGTATCATAATCAGTTCCCGCAACACCACCAATCACCATACCACTACCAGCTACCATTTCCTGTTGTGTTACAATTTCACCATTGATGACCTGATTCATCACAGTAGAAATAAACTGCACCTGTGACTGATATGGATAAACAACAGAAAGTGGTGTACTTCCAGAAGAAGCACAGAGTGATTCACCCATTGAACCTTCTACTCTGTAGTTGACAATATTCCAGGAAATATTCTCATCCAATTGTTTCTGACAAAGACCATAAATCGCATCATCAGACAGATTTGTCAGGAATGTGCCCTTTATAGCTGTTAACAGAGAATCAAATTTCGTAATAATGGAAGGGCTAATCAATTTGTTAATAATTGCTTTAAGAACAATCTGCTGGTGCATGGTTCTGCCAAAGTCGCCATCTGGAAGTGTCTTTCTTTCACGTACATAAAGCAATGCATTATAACCATCCAAATGAATTGTTCCCTGTTCAAACCAGATATTTGGATTATCCCAGAAGCCAAATGCATAAGGATTATCAACATCAACGCCACCAATGGCATCGATAATTCTCTGATACGTAGAAAAATTAATCAGAATGTAATTTTCAATATTCACACTCAACAGATCTGACAATCCATTCAAAGTATTCTGCAAGCCCTGCATACCAAGATGCGTCAGCTTATCACCTGAATAGCCCAAAGCAGGATTAGGAATAAAAGAGTCACGTGGGAAAGAGCCAATGGCAATCTGATGTGTTTGTGGATTTACTGTCACTACAATATTGACATCTGTTCTTCCGATCAAGGAAAGATCACCTTCCTGGTCATTACCACCAATAAAGATAGAGAATGGTTCAGTTGTCAAAGAGGTATCAGATACCGCAATCTTCGCTGTTTCATCAGTCAATTTAACTGTATAGAGAATTCTTGTATCTTTAGCAAAGTTTTCGTATTCTGGAACATCATCCAACATCCCAGTATAAGACTGGTTCATAATCAGAACCTGTCCTTCATTGTTATACAAAGCAGCAACAGAATCCAATACAGATTCTTTATCCACAACATTCAGATCCTGTTTATCCAGAACATTCTTTACTTCTGTTAAAGCATTTCTCTGATTTTCCTGCTCAACTGTCAATTCAGTTATGAATGTAGCGTCAAGGTACTGCTTCAGATCTTCTAATTCATCGCTTTTTTCAGGATACGATGGAGTAGAAGCGAATATATCCTGATGTTCTGCCTTATAGTCATCTGCCATCACATATAAATTCATATAGATATATGTCTGTTCCTCAGGCTGCTCAGTAATAACATTTGATACTTTCGCTTTATATACAGGCATCAGCACTGTAACAACCACCATAATCAAAGCCATGAAGACTTCAAAAATCCGGACTGGAATCTGTGGAATTTTCTTATGATGAGACAACCCATACGTCACACCAAGAATTCCAACAAGAATTGCCATCAGAATATAACTCCATCTTCTTGGAAACATTGGCATATTCCAGAAGACAGATACCAGTGCTATTGCGGCAATATAAAGAGGAATCCAGAAAAGAAGTGGATTCAGTTTTCTTTTCTTATGCTTATGCATGTCGTTGGATTGATTTGCTCTGTTTGTTGCCATAAGCCCTCCTTCTTTCGGATTTTTAAAGTATAACGTATCAAACTGTAGTTGTATACCTTCTATGTCTCATACACAATATGCCGGAGTGTTCCTCCGGCATAGATATGATTATCGATTTGCTGCTTCTTTCTTAGCAAGTTCCATATCATGTTCTGTCATGATACGGCAGAGATCTTCGTAACTTGTCTTGAGTGGATTCCAGCCAAGCTTTGTTCTTGCCTTTGTTGGATCACCCCAGAGATCAACAACGTCTGTCGGACGATACCATTCTTTGTTTACACAAACAAGCATCTTTCCTGTCTTCTTGTCATATCCCTTTTCATCAAGACCTTCACCCTTCCATTCAAGTTCAATTCCTGCATACTTGAATGCAAGTTCTGTAAATTCACGAACAGTGTGCTGAACACCTGTAGCGATGACATAATCATCTGGTTCATCCTGCTGCAAAATCAGCCACTGGCATTCTACATAGTCCTTTGCATAACCCCAGTCACGCTTGGAATCAAGGTTTCCAAGTTCAAGATGATCCTGAATACCATTTGCAATACGAGCTGCAGCGAGAGTGATCTTTCTTGTAACGAAGTTTTCACCACGTCTTTCAGATTCATGATTGAAGAGAATACCGTTGCAGGCAAAGATTCCATATGCATCTCTATATTCTCTGACCATCCAGAAACCATACTGCTTGGCTACTGCATATGGAGAGAATGGATGGAATGGTGTGTTTTCGTTCTGGGGAACTTCTTCCACCTTACCATAAAGTTCAGAAGTAGAAGCCTGATAGAATCTTGTCTTTTTATCAAGACCATTGATATGAATTGCTTCAAGCAGTCTCAATACACCAAGTGCATCAACATCACCTGTGTATTCAGCAGATGTAAAGGATGTACCTACATGGGACTGTGCAGCAAGGTTATAGATTTCATCCGGCTGAATTTCGCCAACAAGACGGATGAGATTAGAGCTGTCTGTCAGATCACCTTCATGAAGATGAAGCTTATCAATAATGTGGTCAATACGGTCTGTATTATGACCAGCTGTTCTACGGATCAGACCGTGTACTTCATAGCCTTTTTCAAGAAGGAACTCAGCAAGATAAGACCCATCCTGACCTGTAATACCTGTAATAAATGCCTTTTTCATGTTTTCTCCTTATAGTAATTCGTCTCTGCCAGCTTCTTCAAGCTTTGACATAACTGTTTTAATCTCACCAGCATGTTCTTTCTCTGCAATAAGAATCGCATCTGGTGTATCAACCACAACTATATTATCCAGACCTACTGCCGCAATCAACTTTTTTTCACCCTGAATAATACAATTCTTCGTATTTACAGCAACTACATCACCACTGATGACATTATTATCATCATCTGTAGTCTGCAGTCTTTCTACAGCAAGCCAGCTGCCTACATCATCCCAACCAAAACTTCCTGGAATAACATAGATGCTTTCAGCCTTTTCAAGAATACCATAGTCAACAGAAACAGATTCCATCGCAGTAAATTCTTTATTCAGAACTTCTTCATAGTTATCCGTTCCAATGGCATTCTTGATTGTCATCAGTTTTGCATATGTATCTGGAAGATACTTCTGCATTTCATCGAGAATTGTGCTGACCTTCCAGATAAACTGACCAGCATTCCAGAGATATTCTCCAGAAGCAAGATACTTCTTAGCTGTTTCAAGATCTGGTTTTTCAACAAAGCGATCCACTTTACTTGCAGCACCCAGTCTTTCATCTGGCATGTACTTGATATAGCCATACCCTGTTTCAGGATAATTTGGCGTGATACCAATCGTCACCAGATTATTGCCCTTTTCTGCAACAACAGACGCTTCGTTTAATGTATCTCTGAAGATGTCCGGCATCTTGATCTGATGATCAGATGGAAGAACAATCATCACTGCATCTTCATATTTCTTTGCAATATGTACAGCTCCAAGACCAATACAAGGTGCAGTATTTCTACCTACTGGTTCACAGAGAATATTTTCTTCAGGAAGGTCAGGAAGTTGTTCTTTCACAAGTTCCTTATAATCCTGGTTTGTAGAAATATAGATATCTTCCATTTTGACAATCGGAAGAAGTCTTTCTACAGTCAATTGAATCATTGTCTTTCCATCACCAGTCAAAGAAAGAAACTGTTTGGGAAGACTTTTTCTGGAGCGAGGCCAGAATCGTGTTCCGCGACCTCCTGCCATAATTAATACTGTTTTTACAAGCTGGCTCATAACTACCTCACTTTTCTTCACCCAGTATACCATTTATTCAACGGTATTCCGATATGCATCTAGCGTTTCTGTAATTGTCTGATCTAAAGATATTTCTGGAATCCAGCCAGTATCTTCTTTCAGTTTTGTTATATCTGCCTCAATAATTGGCACATCCACTGGTCTCAATTTTGCAGGATCTGTTTCCACACGAATTTCTTTAACAGAATGAGAGAGAATCATATCCAGAATGGAACGGATTTCAATCGCTTTTCCACATCCTACATTATATGTTTCTCCTGCTCTCCCTTTTTCCATTAAAAGACAATACGCACGCACAACATCACGTACATCTGTGAAATCACGCTTTGCACTAAGATTTCCAGTATAAATCACAGGATCTTTCTCTCCTTTTTCAATTTCAGCTACCTGCTTACAGAAATCTGGTACAACAAACTGTGGTGCCTGATTTGGACCGGTATGATTAAAAGAACGCGTGCTCATGATATCCATACCATAGGCTTCATAATACAGCCTGCCAATCATATTTTGCGTCACCTTCGTAACTGCATAAATATTACCTGGACGCGTGTTGTTGTCTTCTTTGATCGGAACCTCATCTGGTTTTACATGACCATATTCTTCACCAGAGCCAATCAATAACATTCTTGGTTGTTTTTCCAGTTTCCTTACAGAATCAAGAAGATTCACAGTACCAACAATATTAATATTGATCGTCAGTTGTGGATTCTTCCAGGAAAGCGCAACAGAACTCTGTGCAGCAAGATGGAAAATATAGTCTGGTTGAACATCATTGAGCAACGAATCAATTTCTTCCGGTTTTGTAATATCAAGATTTCGAACATCAACTGGTTTCTCAATCACTTCTTTAGGCATTTTTGTTGCAGTAATCTGCCAGTCTTTTCTGCTAGAAAGAATGTAATCAATCAGATGATTACCCACAAAGCCTGCAGAACCAATAATTAATATTCTCTTGTCTGTCATATTATTTTTCATCCTCAATTAATAGAGACTTGTAAATATGGTGAATAATATTTCTTTGAATTTCATACTGTCTTCTATCACTGCGCTCCTGGTTGGCAAGAATCAGTCCGGAAAACAATGAGAGAATTGCAGTAAGCATAACAAATCCACATACAATTAGAGTTGGAAATTTAGCAACAAGCCCTGTCTCTATATAAGATGTCAGGACCGGAATAAAGAACCCAAAAGAAATAATAGCAAGTATCAATGCTAGAACTCCAAAGAACATTAACGGTTTGTAATTTCTGAACAATTTCATGATTGTCATCAGCACTTTGATGCCATCTGAATAAGTATTCAATTTTGAGACACTGCCATCCGGTCTATCACGATATTCAATAACAACATTATCAACCTGCATATTGTTATATACTGCATGAATCGTCATTTCAGTTTCAATTTCAAACCCTTTCGAAAGTACAGGAAATGTTTTAACAAAATCGTAACTAAATGCACGGTATCCGGTCATTATATCTTTAATTCCACAATCAAAGAGATGGTTTATACTACTTCGTACAATAGAATTACCAAAATTATGGAAAGGACGCTTATTTTCTGTGAAATATGTTGATGAAAGTCTGTCTCCAACAACCATATCTGCATTTTTATTTAATACCAGCTCTGCCATTTCTGGAGCACTTTCCATAGGATATGTATCATCGCCATCAACCATAATATAGCATTTTGCATCAATCTCTCTGAACATACGCCGGATTACATTTCCTTTCCCCTGCATGTATTCATTTCTTACAACAGCTCCTGCTTTTTCTGCAATTTCTGCAGTCCTGTCACTTGAATTGTTGTTATAAACATAAACTGTTGCATTTGGCAATGCATTCTTTGCGTCTTTCACAACCTTTTCAATTGTCTTCTCCTCGTTATAGCAAGGAATCAATACTGCTATCTCGTCCATAAACTATCCCTCCTGTATCTGCATGCCTTCAATAAGTGCTACTATATCAGCATCATTCTTTAATCCAATTCTAAGGTCGCTAACCTCTTTCTTCAACTTAAGATTAAATGAAAGAATTTGATCTGTAATTTTATAATCTAATAATTCGTAATTTTTTGCGGCATATTCTGAATAGGCAGTTACATTCAAAGCCTCCAAATTATCACCGGATATTGTAACAGTATACGCTCCTTCTGTAATAATAGTCCCTGGTCCTGAAACTACTCCTTGTGGATCAATACTGATATAATCACCTTCAATCTTGGAATTACTCTCTAGTCTCATTTCATTGTTTTCAATAATTCCATCGTAAAACCCGTTGTTCATATATTGAGAAATATCTTTTTCCCAATAGTTAATGCCAAAGCCGGCAACATTATAAACCTGATCAGGTTCACCACAAATTGAAATCATTGCATCATGGTTTATAAACGATGACGCATTGGGATCCTCATACGTCAGAATATAATGAATATCAGTATTGCTATACCAATCTTTTCTTATTAACTCTTCGTATGCAACGATAGAATTACTATCCGGATTAACTCTGACTGGATAGATATCAATATCATAATCTGTATAAAATGATGTTGAAGAAGCAAGCCAGAAATCTCCATATCCAGATCCAAGATTATTCTCTTTTATAAATGTAGCAAGCTCCATTTCCCCAGCTCCTTGTATTGGAGCAGTTCTATATTCATCGATTCTATGAATTCCCATCCATGCGCCAAAAACACTAACAATGGTAATAGAAAATGTAGAAATATATTTTTGTTTTATTTTTGCAATTATGTCAGAAATCATCAAAATACATAAAATCCAACCAAAATACCATCCTGGAACAATATATCTATGAAAAACGGCAACATTGGTAAATTCTGATGCTGCTAAATTAATGACGACAATTGCAAATAAAATTTGATTTTCCCACGATATTTTATTGAATCCAATTGTATAAACAACAAGAGAAATTGCATAAATAAAAATCAATATTTTTGCAGCTAATACATATGGTGTAGCAGGGGCCATATTAATATCACCTACACCCATCAATATTCCAAATTGTGTAATCCAATCTCTTAATCTGACTAAATGTCCATCCTTGACAATTCCTACCGGTAATCCGCGGGTGTCCATACCTCCCATTAATGAGAATACAAAATAAATTGCTTTCCCAACCACAAAACCAATCACTAACGCTCCAAGAACATATACCCACTTTTTGTTCTTTTTAAATAAAATCTGATATAAACAAACACATCCTACCGGGGCAAACAGTGTCATCAATATTACACTCTCAGAAAAATAAAGAATTCCTGAAAAAATAGCAAGAATCACCAATAAAAACGATTTATCATCGGCAATATATTTTTTTAAAATTAATAGCCATATCATTTCAAAAGCATATAAATTATTATGAGAATTCGCATTCAGCAATGTATATCCACCAGAAAATGGAATGATGACCAAAAAAGAGATAAATAACCCCCAAAATACTATTAATTTCTTTTTACTTTTTTCATTCCATATATCTAAAAAATAAGGAATTAGCGCTGCCATTAATGCCCACGGTATAGCAGGTAGAAACTGAATTAAAACTTTGGATGAAAAGCCAATAATATGCCCAATCGCAAACAAAATAGTTTCGGTGAAATAAAAATTATTCGTTCCTAAAACCCAATCGTTTAACCATATATTACCGTTTGCAATATCCATTGCCATGGGAAATGTAGTTGTCGTATCAGAACTAATATGAATTTTAGAATGACATATACCATAAAAAACAAATAAAACAACAAATATTATTGTTGAAATGATCAGATTTGCGCTTGACTTATTTAGTTTTTTCATTGAATCACCATTTATCCCTCTATTAACACCCTCATTTTAGCAATTATTGAATCCCACGTATAATTTTTATTAACATATCGTTTACCGTTCTCTCCAATTGCTATCCATTCATTGAGATGACTCTTCATCCAGTTCAATATGCCTTCAAACTCGAAATAATTAGAATAATACAAACCACCATTAGACTTAAGACAATGTTGTCTCACTACCTCACAATACGCTGATGCAATAACCGGCACCTTCAATTTCATTGCCTCAAGGACTACTAGTGAAAGACTTTCATAATGCGAAGGCAGAACCAATGCTTCTGCACCTGCTATTAAATCATACTTATCTTGTTCCGTCACAAATCCTAGAACTTTTATGTCATCAGTCCCATGTACATCGATGAATTGCTTTCCTATCAATACAAGCTGTAGACCAGACTGATTTCTCTTCTTGTATTCATTAAAATATTTAATCAACAATGGTACATTCTTTCCTTCATCAACTCTTCCCACATAAATTAAATAAGATCCTAGTTCGTATTTTTTCTTTGTTCTTTGTGGGTGTATATCATCTGGAACCTCAATACCACTTCCACCAATTTCATACATCACATCGTCATTTGCAAACAAATGGTTAACAAACTTTTTCTCTTCATCTGTCATATAAAATATTGACTGACATTGTTGGAAAACGGACTTCAATATAGACATATGAATAAACGGTTCATCATGAGCAGTTGGCACAAGAATTGCTTTTTCTTTGACTTCTGGAATGCCGAAAATCGTCGGATAGTACAAATATGTAAAGAAGATAAACTTCTTATAGGTATCTTTTTCTTTTTTTATTTCTTCAATAAGACCCGGACAATACGGTCCCTGTGCTTTAACCCACTGCTCTTCCTTCTCTTTATCTCCTGCTACATAGCGTTCAAAATCAACATTCACCTGTCCAAGGTATTTTTCATTTCTTCTCGATTGATTTTTGAATCGATGAACCTTAACACCATTGATTTCTTCATAAGAGACATGATATTCATTTTTCCACGAAATATAGTCTTTTGCTTTTGTTGTAAATACATGAACATCATAAAAAGGGAGCAGATGCTCAGCTAACTTACGACACAGATCTTCTGCTCCTCCATTTACATCTAAACCATATCTTTGTACTACAAAGCAGATTTTATCCATAGTTAATGTCTTTCTTTCTTCAATTCTGCATTTTCTTTCTCAAGCTTTATCAACTTGTCATTTAATGCTGCCTGCTTGACAAGAAGTTCATCAATCTGTTTATCAAATTCTGTTATCAACTGTTCTTTTTGAATGAGATAATTACGCGCCTGATTCATGGATCTTGTTATATGCATATTAAACCTGTTTTGATCTTCCACAATTGCCTGGACAAAAAACCTTGTCAGTTTACGCATCACTTTCTTTCCAAAAGTTAAGCAGGGACCGATCACTGGCCTTGTGGAATTTATCGGATGCCATACAGAGACTTCATAATGCATATTCATTTCCGCGCATGTTTTTACCATTGTCTCTTCGTCATAACTCGTTATTTCTGTGCCAAGGCTTTTGTTATGAGGAGAAATATCTTCAAAAGAAAGTTTACTGTTATTGAGACCGCTTGTCTTAATTTGTTCACGAATTTCCTGCATGATACTTTCTACATTCACTTCCATCTCGTATCTCCTTTATGCAGAACGTTTCAAATAATCGGTAAAGAATGTAATGAACTGGTTTTCTACTTTGTTATTATCAAAATCAGAAAGTCTATCTGCTTCTGCAGAGATCATTTCATTTTTTAGTACATCATCTGTAACCACACGATTTATCAAGGCAGCAACCTCATTAAAATTCTTCTCTTTAAAAAGGATACCTGCTCCCCCAAGTGTATCTCCCACAGCTGAGGAATCATAGGCAATAATAGGTAGCTGAAAAAACATGGATTCTACTATCGGAACACAAAAACCTTCATGTTCACTCATACAAAGGAAAACATCTGCGATTCTATAATATGCAAGTATTTCATTAAATTTAATATGCCCCGAGAAATGAACGTCCGTCAATTTCAGCGCATCAACATAGTCCTGAAGTCTTCTGTAATATATATCTTTTCCAGAATAATTGCCTACTAAAAACAATCGTGCATCTGGATCATATACTTCTTTATACTTTGCAAAAGCTGCAATAATATCCTCGATCTTCTTATTTGGTGCAACTCTTCCTACAAAGAGAATATTATGCCCTGGCTCATTCTGATATCGCCTGATAATATTCTGTGCAGGTTTCTTCTTATAGTCCTCAAACGGAATCAAAATAGGGAGAACATCTATTTTGCATTTGAAGCCATAAGATATCAAATCATTCTTATTAAATTCAGAATCACAAAGTATATAATCAAAAACATTTGTCAGATCTCTGACTTCATCGAGACCACGCTTACAGTTATCATAAACCGCATTGTCATATCCTTTGAAAAAATCTTTCGGCGTAATGTTGTGATAGATCGCCATTTTTCTGCATTTTGCATCTTTAACCAAATCAATATATTTCCAACCGATAGACAGATGATATATTAATACATCGTCTTTTTTTGGGGCTTTCCACATATCAATCGTATATGCATGATATTTTTTTAGTTTTTCATCAACAGCTTCTGCGTAGATCTCCGCCTTAAATCCATGATGTAAAAGAGCATTATGCAATGCAAGAGTATCATTTCCAACTGCATCGCCATACTTTAGACATGGAAGAACCTGTATAATTCTCATTTTTTATCCTCCTGAAGCTGTTTGTTTTTTTCTTCGAGTTCAGCAACTCTTTTCTCCAGATTATCTGTCTGCCGGGCAAGTTGGCGAATCATTTCAATTCTGTCACTGATAATATCATTGTCGAAATAGATATAATTACGAACCTGATTCATGCTACGCACACAATTCATGTTAAATACATTCTGGTCTTCCACAATTGGCTGAACAAAGAATCTGGTCAATTTGCGCATTACCTTCTGGAAAAATCCGATCAATGGACCAATTAAAGGTCTTGCGGAACCAGTGGGATGCCAGACAGATACCTGATAATGTTTGTTGATATAGTCGTTGCTTTCCATCAGATCACCAAAGTCAAAGTCTGCCATCTCTGTGCCCATGTAACTGACTTCTTCTGGCATCGGAATATCTTCAAAAGAAAGAACTTCTGTAACAGATTTATTTTTAAGTTCTTCTTTTACTTCAGCAATGATTGTTTCACTGTCTATCATTGGACTATACCTCCTTAAGTTATTCTGCTTCATTCATCTCCCAAGATGTATCGTAATAAACAAAACCAAGTTCGCGGGATGCCTTCATGACATCAAATTTTGTATATTCGTTATAGTAATCACATGGTGTTGTGTCTGCTTCAATAATTGAACACTGCAAAATAAATCTTCCCGAAAGATGCAATGGATCACTATGGAACACAATATCCCCTTCTGTTTTGCCTTTGACATCGACTTTGACGCCAGCAATCTGAGTATTCGTACCAAAAACCCACAAACCTTCTAATGTAAAAATTCCCATACCGACAACAATTTCATCCAACGGCTTGTTTATCTTATAGTGGAAATGCAAAGAATATGGTTCATCAGTAGAAAGTGCTTTGACAACTTTCCCCTTGGAATTGATGATCTCACATTTCTCGATAACAGCTTTCTGGTTGCCAAAATGAATTGCCGTAGGATCCATGGTAAGTCCGTTTTTCTTTTCTTCTTCTTTTTTCAGTTTTTCTTTCTTCTTGCGCTCTTTCATTTCTATAAGCTTTTGAGCAATAGCTTCATTTTCATCAACTGCATCATTTATCTGCTCAATCCGCTTTTCATTCATATAAGCAAGATATGTATCAACAATATCAACTGATTTTCCTTCTGCAGCTATCTTACCATTATTAATCCAGATTGCTCTGTTACAGAAAGTTTTAACTGTCGACATATCGTGAGTAACCAGAACAATCGTTACTCCACTAGCCTTAAGATCACGCATCTTTTCATAACACTTTGCCTGGAAGTTCGCATCTCCAACAGCAAGAATTTCATCAACAAGCAGAATATCAGCGTCAACATTAATCGCCACGGCAAACGCAAGACGCATATACATACCAGAGGAATATGTTCTTACAGGATTATCAATATAATCTTTTAGTTCAGAAAACTCTATAATATCATCTACACGCTTATCTATTTCCTTTTTCGTCAAGCCAAAGATAGAGGCATTGATATAAATATTTTCACGGCCACTCATATCGGGATGGAAACCCGCGCCAAGTTCAATCAGTGACGAAACTCGACCAGTCATTGTGATCTTTCCAGAATCCGGATACATAATTTTCGTTAGCAGTTTTAATGTGGTTGATTTCCCACAACCATTATGACCGATCAAAGCAATCGCCTCACCTTTGGCAACCTTGAAACTTATTCCATCAATAACTTTTCTTTCTTCATATCTCCTGCGTTTTGAAAACAAGGCAAGTTCTTTTAATGTTCTTCCCTTATCCAGATAAACCCGGAAATGCTTTGTAATGTTATCAACAATAATCGGATATTCTACAGCCATTACAATTCCTCCGCAAAGTGTTTCTTCAGCATGGAAAATACTATCCAGCCTATTACAAATACAACAATTCCAAAGATAACAGCACTTGTTAGAGTGGAAATCTCTGGGATTCTTCCATAGTATAAAATATCTCTGTATGCAACTATGACATGGGTCATTGGATTCATATTAAAATATGGTACAAGCGCCTGTGGGATCTGCTCCAAGCCATACATTACCGGTGTGGCAAATTGCCAAGCCATCATGACAATGCCAACAAAATATTCAACATCTCTCCAATAAACAGTTATTGCTGAAATAAGCATTGTCATTCCTAAAGCAATAAAATATTCAATGACCATAATCAAAGGCATAAATAACAGTGCTTCGATATTCATAGGTTTGCCCGCAATTAACAGAACAAGGAAAACAACAATCAGTGATAAAAGCATGTTTACAAACTGGCTGGTCACATAAGAAATAGGAATTACTTCACGTGGAAAGTAAATCTTGGTAATCATTCCACCCTGGGCTCTGATACATCCAGCACCACCAGAAATAGATGTACTAAAGAAAATCCAAGGAACTAGCGCCACAAACAAATACAGATAATAATCCTCAATTCCACTTCTCATAATGATTGAGAACACCATGGTGTAAACAGCCAACTGCAACAATGGATTCAGAAATGTCCAGGCAAAACCCAAAACCGACCCCTTGTATCTACCCTTCAGATCACGGTGTACCAGAGAAAATATCATTTCTCTATATGCATATATTTCTTTAATTGCTTTCATAAATACTTCTAACCCTTTCCTCGATGCGCTTTGAAGGATTCAGAATATGTTCTTCATTCGTCATCATTTTATATGCATTCTCTACTATAGTATGACGGAACTTGTCATCATCATATAGTTTTTTCATATATTCAGCTGCCTGATTAACATCAGGATCTGCCCATAAGTACTCCTTTTTATAAGGATATATATCCTTACCAACAGGAATCAATTTATAATCCACCAGACATGAGGTATCTCTGTTCTGAAATTCTGTATTCGCGGAATAATTTGTTGCAATCGTGGCAGTTTTCAATATCATAGCTTCTGCAAGAACAAGTCCAAAGCCTTCAGCACGATGCAAAGATACATAAACATCAACGCACCGTATCAAACTATTCACCACAATCTTATCCAACATACCTTCGATAAAATAGACATTATACCCATCGAGTTCTGCTTTTACTTCTTCTATTTCATTTTCGCGTGCATTTCCAATCTTCACAACAAGGCCAACAGAATTATTGCCTTTTGGAAAAGCTTTCTTAAATGCATGGATAACACCCGTTGGATTCTTTCTCTCCGAAATCGAATTGCTGTCAAATAACATTAAGAACAAAAATTTATCTTCTGGAAGACAAAAATATGCTCTGTTGTAACGCTTATCAAATGGTGCTTCTACTGCATACGGAATTGTATATACAGGTTTTTCAGTCACTTTACGTACTGCATCACTGACAAATTCTGCAGGTGTCCAAATCTCATCCAATTGATTTATCATCGGCACCCATTCTTCTGGAAATTCCTGCATTTCCCACAGCCAGAATGCAATATTGTAATGTCTATCCCACTTCTCTTTTCCAAGTTGAAAATAGGTCATAAATAATTCCTGCATATTAACATGGAAAATATTAATACCTTTGGAAAAATCAGAAGTATACTCCTTTTCAAAATCGTGATTGGTCTGCGGAAGAAACGAATAGTTAAAATGATTGATCAAATTAACTGGAACTTTAGTTTTTAATACTTCTTTTGCAACAAGTCTGCATGACTGTCCAAGACCAGAACCCTGGCCAAACATACCTACCAGGTTTATACCATTCTCAAATTCATTCTTGGAAAATGGAATCTTATCCATTTTCCCCATCTTCTTGATTTTTCTGTTATTGATAGATGCGCGTATTATCCGTAGAACATTCTCTGGAATAACACTTTTTATTGCTTTCTTTAATTTTTCATTCATACCTTTATCTGACCAGAAAGCCATCTGTAATACTTTTCTCCCACTTCCTCAGGTGAATATCTGTGAATAACTTCCTGATAAGCAAGTTTATTAACAGGCGTCTTGTCTTCCTTCATTTTTTCTGCTAATAAAGTGGCACATTTATCTGTATCCTGTAATAGCGGAAAATAGTTGATTTCATTGCCTGCCACTTCAACTAGCGTATCTAATTTTCCCGCAATTACCGGCTTATTATAATGCATTGCTTCTATAATTGGAATGCCAAAACCTTCTGCACGGGACGGGAAAAGAAATGCATGACATGATGCATATTCACGGTTTCGTTGTTCTTCACTGATATACCCCAAATATGTAACCCCCTCAACTTCAGATGTAATTTCATCAAACAACTTCTGAATTCTTTCTTCACGCATTTTACCAGCAATCCGCAATCCTCGTGTTCCACCATCTTCTTTATACTTCTTATAAGCCTTCAACAAAATATCTGTACCTTTTCGGGTTTCAAGATTTCCAATATAGAGATAATCTCCATTATCTGTGATTTCTATATGCGGCAATCCCGGTACAATGACATAACCCACAAATGTATTTTTGTTTACAATTTCCGGAAAATACCTTTCTGTATTTTTCTTGCAATCGTATGAATCATAGATAAACGTATCAAAATAACGGATTGTCTTGTTCATACCATAACGAAAATACATGGAATAAATCTTTCCATAATGTTCTGGATCAGAGAGTGGAAACATGTCATAAATTGTTGCAACCAGTCTTCCATATGGATTACGAATTCTGATAGGAACAAGAATATTTCCCTCCCAGAATATATCTGGTTTCTCCTTATAGATGCATTTTTGTACAAAATGATAATAACCTAAGAGAGATAAGTTTTTAGATACAGGTTTACCATACTCAAGAACCTTCAAACTTTGTCTTATTTCTCTCATTTCTTCACTTTCTGAAACATCCGTAATCAATATGAAATTCAAATCTTTATATTTGCTTAATTCTTTAACAAGATTATAGATATACATACCAATGCCACTCGGTCTTGTACCCATTGCCCGTGCATCCAATAATACGTTAATTTTTTCCATATCAACCTCATAATTAAAAAGAATCAAACAGCTGATCTCTCAATGATCAGCTGATACCATTTCTATCAGATTATGTAACTTATGTAAAATAATATCCCAATTGAATTTATTTTCTACATATTTTTTTCCAGAAATACCCATATCTGTTCTTATCTCTTTTTGCTTTAAAAGAACATCCATGTAATGACTGAATTGCTCATAATCCAGATAATAAAAGCCACCATTGCTGATTTCACAATGGGATTTTAGGACTTCACATTCTCCGTTGACCAGCACTGGTACAGACAGAGAAAATGACTCCAAAACAACAAGGGATAAGCTCTCGTATTTTGAAGGCAGCACTAAATACTCTGCACCTGCTAATGCATCATACTTATCTTCGTCACTCACAAAGCCAAGTGAAATGATGTCTTCATTCTCAGGTACAGGAATAACCGGTTTTCCAATCAGAACAAGTTTTAGATCAGATGGATTCTCTTTTTTATAGCGCAGAAAAAAATCAAATAACTGTTCACAGTTTTTGCCAGTATCAATGCGTCCAATATAAACTATATATTTCGAAAGAAGATTATACTTCTTTCGAAACCGAATATTGTTTATGTCTTCTGGAACATCCACACCTGCACCACATATTATTCCCGGAATATAATAGTTATGGTACTTTTTTCTGATAAGTTTACGCTCTTCTTCTGTTTCAAAAACAAATGCCTTTGGCAGAGTAAATACATTATCAAAAATACGCATTTTCAGAAATGGTTCGTCGTGTGCAAGTGGAAAAACTATGGATTTATCTGCGACTTCTGGTATACCCATAACCGTTGGATAATAAAGATAAGTGAAGAAAAGGAAAACATCATAATGATCTTTATGGTCTTTCAAATAATCTAGCATTGCAGGAATATATGGGCCTTCTTCAACCACCCATTGCTTTTCTTCTGCTTCTGGAAGTAAGCCATCCATAAATCTACTATTATACGCATTGAACACAGTAAAATCTCGTGGATGATTAACAGAAAAACGTTTAACCGTGACGCCATTGAGCATTTCACTGTCCGAAGAGTACTCATCAGCCCACGACATGTAATCAACTGCCTTAGAAGTTAGAACAGTAACTTCATCATTTTCAACCAGTTTTTCTGCAATCTGACGGGCCAATAATTCCGCTCCACCATTTACTTCTTCACCATATCTTTGCACAACAATACAAATTTTCCTGCTCTGCTTATCAGCCATGTTTATCCTCTAATTCAGCGACCTTTTTTTCAAGATAAGCCACTTTTGTCTCCAAATTATCAATCATCGTTTCATAGCGATCAAAGGCACTTAGATAATCCTTATCACCAGCTAATGAACGCAGTTCCCCCTTGATTTGTACATATTGCGCATCCATCTTTTCATATTTTTTTGCTTCTTCATCCACAAGAAATTTGTGCTTATCATAGATTTTATGCAATTCATCCGCAAGTTCACCATATTGTTCAATATTGCTAAGTCTGCCATCTACATATCTGTTGATTTCATTTTGCTGCTCTACAACAGGAAGAATTGCAAAGGCTACCAACCTTTGCACGATCTTCTTAAAGAATGTTTTAATGCCTTTCCCCTGTTGCATTCTGTAATCAATCGCTGTTTTTTTATCACTCATACTTTTCACCCGATTTACTGCATATACTTTTCTAACATATTACTCAGTTTTTCTTCAATCTCAGTTGCTTTTTCTTTATCTTCAGCTTGAACTGAAATGTATGTCTTCAGCTTTGGTTCTGTTCCCGAAGGTCTTACAACAACAGAACAATTTCCTTCAAGAATAAACTTAAGAACATCACTCTTAGGCAGGCCATCTAATCCTTTGTTGTAGTCAAGAAGTTCTTTGACCTTCATACCAGCAATATCTGTAATGTTATTTCTGAATGCTGCCATGATGTTCTGCATCTTTACAAAACCAGCTGATCCATCAAATTCATAAGAATGCAATGTATTCAAGCAATAACCATAAGTATTGTAGATTTCATTCAGCTTATCTAATAGTGAAATACCCTGTGTCTTGTAATACGCAAACATCTCACAAATCATGAATGCAGCATCAACCGCATCTTTGTCCCTGACATATGTTCCCGTGAGGTAACCATAAGACTCTTCAAAGCCACAGATATAGTCACTTTCATGTCCTTCTTTTTCAAGTCTTCCAATCTGCTCACCAATAAACTTGAAACCAGTCAGAACATTAACAGTCTTTACACCATAGTGCTCTGCAATTCTTTCTGCAAGATCCATTGTGACAATAGTTTTGACAAATACTGGATTTGCCGGCATTGTTCCATTGGCAATTCTTCTTGAGCAGATATAGTCAAGAAGAATAAGGCCAACTTCATTACCAGAAAGAAGTACGTACTCTCCTGCATCATTCTTTACAGCAATACCACATCTGTCGCAATCTGGATCTGTCGCCAGAAGAAGATCAGCATTATTCTTCTTTGCATATTCCATACCAAGTGCCATAGCTTCCTTGATTTCAGGGTTTGGATATGGACATGTAGGGAAGTTACCATCAGGCAGTTCCTGTTCTTTAACAACAGTAATATTTGTAAAACCGGATTCTTTAAGTGTTCTTGTAACTGGTTTAAGACCTGTCCCATTCAGTGGAGAATAAACAATTGCCACATTACGGTCGATATGATCATTTTCTGTCAACATGGACTGCTTCTTTACTTCTTCCACAAATGCTGTATAGACAGAATCATCAATGTATGCAATCTTACCTGCATTCATTGCCTCATCAAAATCTTCCTTTTTGACATCATTGAATGTATCAACAGCTTCAATTTCCTTGAGAATCAAAGCAGCTGCTTCAGTAGTAATCTGACATCCATCAGCGCCATATACCTTGTATCCATTGTACTTGCTTGGATTATGACTCGCTGTGACCATAATACCCGCCGCACAGTGCAGTGCACGTACTGCATAAGAAAGACATGGTGTTGGCATAAGTTCTTTATAAATGTGAACTTTAATACCATTTGCTGCAAATACAGAAGAAGCTACTTTTGCAAAAAGATCACTCTTGATGCGGGAGTCATAGGAAACCGCAATGGATCTTTCTTCTTCCTTAAAGTTAGCATTTACATAGTTGGCAAGTCCCTTGGAAGCCTTAGCTACTGTATAGATGTTCATCCGGTTTGTACCTGCACCAATGACACCACGAAGTCCACCAGTTCCAAATGCAAGATCTCTATAGAAGGCATCTTCCTTCTTTACTTCATCCATTGTCTCTAGTTCATTGACTACATCTTTGTCTTCTGTAGCATTCTCTTTCCAGAGTGTATATAAAGCATTGATATCATTCATTTTGTTCATTCTCCTTAACAATTTATCTTTAACAATTGTACCTGCCCGTGAATACGGATTTCAATACTATCTGCAGGGATAAAAATAGTATCTCCCTTAAAAAATGGAAGCTGTTCATTACCAAAGAACATGACACCACAACCATCAATACACATAAGAACCTCAAAGGAATTGGATTCTGTATGAAAGGGAAACATTTCCCTCAACCGCTCTGTATTGATAATCAATCTTTCGACCTGGAAGTATTTACACCTTCTCAACAGTTCCGATGCAAATCCAGGTTTATATTTCAATACACGCATTGGCTGACGTGGCGTATCACTTGCCTTGAGATTTGCGACATCCAGTGCTTTATCCAGGTGTAATTCTCTCTTATTTCCACTCTTGTCTGTACGGTTATAGTCATACAAACGATAGGTAAGATTGGAACTTTCCTGAATTTCAGCAATCAATGTTCCTGCACCAATGGCATGTACTGTACCTGGTGTAATAAAGAATACATCATTCTTCTTGACATCAACCCGCTGTAGATATTTCTCAATAGAACCATCTTCCGCACATTGTCTGAGTTTCTCTTTTGTGATGTCACGATGGAAACCATACACAAGTTGTGCACCTGGAACTGCGTCAACAACGTACCACATTTCCGTTTTTCCACGCTGACCATTCTCTTTGTCATAGGCATAGGCATCATCAGGATGAACCTGTACAGAAAGGTCAGAGCGGGCATCAATGAACTTGGCAAGAATAGGAATACCACCTTCTTCATCTTTTGGATGAGTACCAATATATTCCGGGTGTTCCTTGAGAAGTTCCGTTAATGTTTTCCCTGAATTGTCACCACTGGCAACAACACTTGGACCATCTGGATGTGTAGAACACTCCCAGGCTTCCGCAAACGGCGTCATGTCACAGTCTTTTGAAAAATCGTCTCTGAGTCTTGTCCCTCCCCAAAGATAATCTTTACATGCTGGTTTTAACAGAAAAGGTTTATTTCTCATAAGACATCACTCCAGCTCATATTTCTTCTTGTCTTTTGTGGTAATGTCTTTGCCACGCTGTACTTCAATAACTGTGAGATCACTGTCCGCAATAATTGTATGTCGGCAACCTGCTTCCATGGTAATCACATCACCACCACTGACAGGTTGTTCCATGCCATCTACAATGGTTCTACCGTTACCATTAAGAATTACCCAGACTTCATCACGATGTTCATGATTATGGTAACTCATATGTTTGCCAGCCTTGACAACAAGCTTGATGGTTACAGAATCATCTCCAATATCCAGAACTTTCAATTCACCCCAGGATTTCTCAGCGAACATAACTTCCTGAGAAATGTGTGAGACATATGGTGAAATATCAACAGATTCTTCTTTATTTGAAACAAGAATTCCCTGCTGGCTGGCAGAGATGACAATATCATCCAGTCCTACTGCAAGAATAGGAATATCAAGGTCATTAATGACATTGGAATTCCTGCAGGAGTCACTGAGATAGCCATCACCAATGATTCTTTCTCCTGTCACTTCCGCAATTGCATTCCATGTACCAAGGTCATTCAGGAATGCTGTACTTCTTAACACATAAATATTATCTGCTTTTTCCAGAATTGCTCTGTCAAAGCTGATTGGTTTTATACCGCGATAGCTGCTATACAGATCATCATAATCATGAAAAGCAATCAGCTCATGGGCAAGATCCAGTACATATGACATAGGAAAAGCAAATACACCCGCATTAAAGAGAGCTCCATCCTTAATCAGTCGTTTCGCTGTCATCGCATCTGGCTTTTCCTTAAAGGAACGGACTCTGGAAATACGGGAATCTGTATCTGGAATGATATAACCATAATCTACCTGCACCTCATGAGGAACTGTTCCTAAAAGTGCAATGCCTCTATTATGACGTGCAATATCTGTCAGTTCTTCAAACAATGCAAAGAAATCATCTTCCATGTACAAATCTACAGGGCAGACAATAACCGGTTCATCTTCCGGAACACTCTCTACATCCTTCAAATATTCGAGTGCCATCGCGATTGCCGGAAATGTGTCTTTTCTTTCCGGCTCTACTGAAATACCAACTTTATCTTCTAACTGGTTCAAAACAGTAGAAGCCTGTGAACGGGACGTTGCGACAGTAATCTTCGCATCAGGATAACAAGCAGTTATCTGACGATAAATCCTCTGAATCATTGATTCATATTTTCCATCTTCATTTTTAAACAGTTTAATGAACTGTTTGGAACGAATATCGTTGGAGAGTGGCCACAGTTTCTTTCCAGAGCCACCAGACAATAGCAAAATATGCATTACTTATCCTCCTTCAAAGCGTTCTTAGCCAACACCAGACCGCCCAGAATTCCCTGATCATCATGTAATGAAGAAGGGACTATGTAGTTTTCCATGTCTTCAAGAAGAGAAGTCTGAATATAACCATTCACCATTCCCACCACTTTCTTACGAATTAACGGGAACAGTGATTCCTGGTGCATCACACCACCACCCAGAATATTCTTTTCCGGAGACAATACCATAATATATGAAGTAATTGCCTGTGCAATATAAAACGCTTCAAGATCCCAAACTTCTGCACAATCACTCAATTCTTCTGCAGGTTTTCCCCATCGTTTTGCAATAGATGGTCCACTGGCAAGTCCTTCAAAGCAGCTTCCATGATATGGACATACACCTTCAAAATGATCATCTTCCCGTTTGGCAAGTAACATGTGTCCAAGTTCCGGGTGCAGCATGCCATGTAACAATTTCCCATTTGTCATCACGCCACCACCTATACCGGTGCCAATGGTTATATAGACTGCATTCTCAAGACCCTTTGCAGCACCAAATTCCACTTCTCCAAGCAATGCTGCATTCACATCAGTATCGAGACCAACTGGTATCTGTAATGCCTCTTTCAAAACTGGAACAAGAGGATAGTCTTTCCATCCCGGCTTAGGTGTAGAAGTAATATATCCATATGTCTTTGATTCTTTATGCAGATCAAGTGGTCCAAAACTGCCAACGCCTAAAGCATCAACCGGATTTTCCTTAAAATACGAAATAACTGATGGCATAGATTGATCCGGAGTTAAAGAAGAAATGGATACCTTATCCAGTATCTTTCCTTCTTCATTCATCAATGCACAAATAATCTTTGTGCCACCTGTTTCTATTGAACCATACATATGAACCTCACTTTCTGAAGAACTTCTTCAGCAAAAAATTAATTAATCCGACCGGAGCAATGAAATAAAACAACTGGGCAGCATCAACATAAATAACATCCCATAAGCTGCAATAGCCACGCTTATATGTCACCCACATAATTTCAAGATAGCTGCTGATGTTCTTCCAGCTCTTTCTTCTACGAATGGCATTTTCTCCAGTTCTGTATAGAAGTATATCTTCCTGTAAATTTCGGGCATGACATCCCATATTTACCATTCTTGAAAATAGATCGTGATCCTCTTTACGTAAAGATCCACCATATCCACCACAGCGGAGTACCGCACTCTTTTTATACATCACTGCAGGATGATTAAATGCACTTCGCCTTCTCATTTGTCTTCGAATTTCCGGATCTTCAGCAGGAACTACTCTATGGGATTTGATATTTGATGGATCAGTTTCAAATTCAGCAATTGCGCCAGATACAATTTCAAGATTCTGGTCCTCAGCAAATAAAGCAAGTTCCTTCTCACATCGCTGAGGTAAAGAAATATCATCGCTATCCATTCTTGCAACAAGCTCATTACGACAGTATTTCAATCCTTCATCCAGTGCCCTGCCCAATCCCACATTTTCTTTCAGCTTCACAACAGTAAATACAGGATTGTTTTCATATTCGGCAATCACAGCATCCAGATTCTCATTCAGTGGCCCATCTTCTACAAGCACAATCTGGTCAGGGAGAACTGTTTGTTTGAGCATACTTTCAATAGCAAGCTTCAGATACTCTGCCTTTTCTTTATGATAAACAGACATCAAAACACTGTATTTCAACTCAGCGGTCATTACGGAAGTGCTCTCTTTCTTCTTCATATCTCAGCATTTCTTCCTGCTGTTCTTCACTAAATCCTTCAGTACTGTCTTTCTGGAAGATGACTCGGATTGTTTCAAAGATAATCTGAATATCCAGTAACAAGGAATAATTCTCAATATAAATCATATCCATCTTCAGCTTGTCCAAAGCTGATGTATTGTACTTTCCATATACCTGTGCATAGCCTGTCAGACCGCCCTTTACTTTGGTGCGGAATACAAACTCTGGAATATCTTCACTGTATTTTTCTACATGCTCTACACGTTCTGGACGCGGACCAACAATTGACATATCACCCAGCAGAATATTGATGATCTGTGGAAGTTCATCAATACGGGTAGCACGGATAACCTTACCAACCTTCGTGATTCTGTCGTCTTCCTCACCAGCAGGATGTGGTCTTCCATCTTTTTCAGCATCCACTATCATACTGCGGAACTTTAGAATCATGAATTTTTCACCATTCAATGTACAGCGTTCCTGGCGGAAGAACACAGGGCCTCCATCTTCTTTTTTGATAGCAATAGCCGTAATGAGGAAAACCGGAGAGAGAATAATCAAAGCAATACCTGAAAGAACAATGTCCATCAATCTTTTAAGGAACCTTTGCCCAAATGACATTCCCATATTACGGTTCAGATAAAGAGGTGTATCAAAAAGGTTCAGATTCTCACTCGATTTCACAATGATGTCACTAATCTTTGGTGTAAAGTACACGCGCTTATCCATATCAAAACAGATTTTCAAAATGAAGTTTCTTTCAAAACTGGAAATATCATCACAAATTACCGCGTCATATTTTTTGATTTCACGTCGTAATATCTGTTCATCTGTTTTACAGCTAATCGAGGCAACCAAGGCGTATTTATCCTTTCTGCCTTCTGCCATAATCCTGCCAAGTCCAGATTCCTGGTCACTATAGACTTCTATCAATTTTAGTGGTGGAAACAATTTTCGATAAAGATCCACCATTTTGATCGTGAAAATAACAAGAAGAATGCTTTGTCCCAAAAACATCAATGCGTAGATTTCAGTCAGTTCAAGCATAAAACGAAACTGACCGGTTATAGCCATCGATGCAAATATTTCTAATACATCCGTCACAAAAAGACCGGACAATTGTCCAGCAATTGTATTCATTTTCCGATGAACCCCAATTCGGAAACCCCCAAAAATCTTATTGAAAAAAACAAGCAGAATAACATATACGCCTACTGCCATCAAAAGATTTCCAGTTCCCAGAAGATGCCCGGTCTGGTTATTGAATTTAGCAAATTCATACCAGACAAAGTAGAAAATGCCTGTCATGACTGCCATTTCAATAATTCCGCATATATTACGATACAGATATTTCATCTGTGGTTTACTGGTGTTATTCATCAATACAACCTCCTGCTAAGGTTTTATCCATTTTACCACATAAAAAAGAGGGCGTCATTGCCCTCCACTGTATAAAGGTACCTATTCCACGTTAGCAATTTCCTTAAAGTATCTGGTGTACTTATCGACTATTGCATTCCATCCGAATCGGTTTCTGACTTCGATTTGCCCATTTTGTCCCATCGCATGCGCTATATCCTTATGTTCTAAAATATATCTGACGCAGGCTATGAATTCCTTTGTATTGTTATAATACAAGCCACCAGAGAAGCGAACAACAAAATCCTTCGTTACATTACAACCACCATTTACCAACACTGGAGTTCCGGCAAGCCAGCTTTCCATAATTACCAGGGAAAAACTTTCAAACTGGGAAGGATTGCAGAAAATAGAAGCTGCTGCATATGCATCATATTTATCTTGTGCTGGAACAAATCCGAGATCTATGACATCAGCGCTTGGAATATCAATATCTCCACCACCAATTAATACGAGTTTTAAGTCATCATCATAGTGTTTTTTATACTCGATAAAATTGCGAATTAGCACATCTACTTTTTTACCTGCTTCTTTACGACCAGCATAGAGGATAAAAGGTTCATGAATGTTATATTTGTTGCGGAATCTCTCTGCATCAAATGTAAAGTCTGTATCCAGTCCTTCGCCAAGATTCACAAAACGATTTCCAGCCACACCATATAGTTTTTCTGCAAGCAGCCGTTCTGGCTCAGAGTGGAAAATCATTCCGGCGACTTTTGAAAACGTTTCTTTGAAATTGTGCATATATGCATAAGACTCATCATGAAGGCATGGTATCAGTACGGATTTTTCAGGCACAATCTGACAACCATAATATGTTGTTCCAAACATATAAGGAATAAATACAAACAACTCATAGTCATCCTTGTGTTCTTCCATATACTTATATAGATCTGGACTATTAACCATTTCACGTTCAAAAATCTCTTCCTCTTCTCTTGAGATTTTTTCGTTATTCATCAATCTCAAATTGATTTGATCAAAAGTCTGTGTATCCCGCTTTCTCACCTTAAATCTGCGGACTGGAACACCACCTTCTTGAGTAAGACCTGGTTTATGAAAATCAACACTCCAGTCACTCACAAATTTTTCCACACAAGTAGTTAATATTTCCAAATCAACCCCAGCAGCATAAAGATGTTTTGTAAGGCCTCTTAACTCCATTTCTGCCCCGCCAGGTATCTGGTCTCCATACCAAGGGGTTATAAATCCTATCTTCTTCATAACTTATTCTCCTGTTTTGTCATGAGTTCTTCCATATTCCCAATGATCAGCACTGTCTGCTTTTCATCAGGAAAACTAGAATTAATTCCTATATAATCATATTCAATCTATCTCTTTGAAATCATGAAAGCAATAATCAATTTATGCTTCATTTCAAACCAACTGTTTATGATAAACAATAGTTTCGATGATCATATCATCTTTCCGTCACTTCAAAAGAAAGTTTTATTGGTCTAATCTCCACTACGCTTGTTAAGTTGTTTCTGAAGCGAAATAATTATGTCTTGTAATTCCTGCATTTTATCATTCTGCTTTTCTATCAGGTTCTTGAGTTGATTGTTTTCTGCTTTCAGTATGTCATTTGTCTGTCGTTGATTTTCCATGAAAATACGTGATGTATTCACACAACGGACTACACTTGCATTAAATTGGTTCTGCAAACTTACAATTGGTACAATAATAGACCTTGTTAATTTACGCACTACACGCTTAACAAACGTTTTGAAATTTGAAGGTCCCAGGTTGCTCTCACAGGGAATTATGTAATTGTTATTCATATATAGAAATGATTCCGCAAACTCATCCCAATGTTCTTCTTCTTGCGGAATTTCTCTTCTGATTTCTGCCATTATTTTTTCTACATCAATCGGCGTTTTCTCTTGTTTCATTAACTTTTACCTCCTGCTAAGGTTTCAATCATTTTACCATAGAAAAAAGAGGGAGTCACATCGCACTCCAAACGAATCGATTTCCTTAATTTCATAGACACTTTCTAATATTTCCAGCCTTTTTGCAAAAGATCATCTATAGTTTGAGTGTCGAAAGTCATTAATAATCAACATAATTCTTGATGAACTCACCAATTGTCCATATGTGTTTAAGCTATTTGTAAATCATATCGATAATTCCGCCATATGCAATAATTTCAAAATAATGAGATAAAAGTTGTATGATAACCACTCTATGTCATAGCAAATTCCAGCGAAATAAACATTACTATATTCGGGATATCTGAAATATTCCGGATGTTTGTCTTCTATATAAACAGAATAATTTTCCAAGAAGACATCAACCCATTTCATATAATCATATTGTTGATTATCATAAATATTATAGGTCTTATAGAGCTCTTCAACCAGCCACTTAAGATTATGTGTTGTAATAATACAATCCGATTTGTTCAACAGCAAGTACTTCATTCCAATTTCTACAGCCTGTCTGGCAACAAAAATTGTCACAATTGATTTAGGAAGAACACGAATCAAATGACCAAATGCATTTGCGTATTCCATAAAATAACTTTTCCAAAGTCTTAATCTATCCAATTTATCATAATCTTTCAATGTTCCTTTAAAGTCATTCAAAGAAGAAGGAATATCAGCAAAATCAAGTCCAGTTCTTATTCTATTTTCCATTTCCTTACCAACTATCGAAGTAGCATTTAATCCATCAAAAACCGGACTTTTAGCATAATTGAAGTGTGTTACGGCAAATGCACCATCGACTTGCAATATATCTTTATAACTTGCTGATTTATAAGTATCCAATTTCACTCACCTCTCTCAGTATATTTTAATAGAAATACACATCATATTATTTCTTCAAAGAGTGCAATTATAGTTGTATTTTTAAACTATGATAATCGTTTGAATGGTTAAAATCTCAAATGGTACTAAAACTTATATTATAAACACCATAGTATCGTTTACTCATGATTCTGCAACATATAACCTGATAGCTTCGTTACAATTATCTATCTCTGCATCTTTCCCACCACAGTATTCTTCTCCATCAAGTGTCCAGTTCATGTCTTCATCGAAGTGGAATTTAATATGGCTAGTCTCAAACTTGATAACATGCATATCATCTGTATTACCAGATAACATCTTCTGCACGATCTGATTCATATCATTAATGTTCTTAGGTGCAGTAATTAATATCACTTCAAACTTACCATCATTTAGTACACTATTACGAACTAATGGTGACTGTATACCTGCTACACTTAATGTATTTGAAACAGCGCCAAAGATGAATTCACCTTCACCAATACCATTGTCATATTCATACCGGACATGTTTACGGTATGTCAGTCCTCCAGGAATGTTACTAATCATATTCAGTACATATGCACCATAACCAAGAGCATTCTTCCATTTCTGTGGAGTATCATAGCTCACTTTGGTAAATGCACCAAATGCAGCAACATAATTGAAGTACATATCATTCAATCTGCCTATGTCATATGCAAAAGACTTTCCCACAGCTATAGCTAAACACTGCTCTTCTAACGATAAAGACCTGCCTTGATTCATGCTTTTGCTGAAATCATTCGTGCTGCCAGTAGGAATATAACCAACAGGAAGATGAATATCATTTTTCATCATCATGTTGACAACATGATTCAATGTTCCATCTCCTCCACAACATGTAATCACATCAAAATCTCGTTTTTTTAGTATTTCCGGAACATTTTCTGACACTAATCCATCAGACGGTACTATTGGATATACAGTAACAAGACAATCATTTTTAGTGAGAATTGAAACCATATTGAAGAGATTGGACACAGCATTTTTCATTCCGGATGCCGCATTCACAAGAAATAATACTCTTTTCATCGTTATGCGCCTCCCTTTTCATCTGAATACTTTATCAAATTTAACCCAACGTTAAAAGAGGCTGAAACTCGTCTGCCTCTCAATTTGAAGTATAACTCACCCAGGAACCATCACTGGCAATCCATCCACCATTTACTTCATCAATTTCATACCAGGTATAACCATCAGCCTGTTGTACATCATAAACTGTATATGATTGACCACTATACACAGTTCCCATTGCTTCACCATTCAGTGATGGAGAATTACGAATTGTTATCTGATCAACCAAAACCGATAATGATCCTTGCCCATTTGTTGTTACTACTGGTGTTTCAACAGGTTCTGGAGTAGGAGTAAAACCAGGCAGTTCTGTTGGTTCAACAGTTGGAGAAGATGTAGGTTCAGCTTCTGCAGCACTTCCACTATTATTCATAAAGAAACCAGCTATATTGATGCCGGCAATGACAAGAATCACTGTCAGTACCGCAAACAACAGAAAAGAAATAATCATTTCCTGTGAACTTTTCTTTGGTTTATTCTTTATCTCAATAGAATCCTTTTTTCTGACAGGTTCTGGAACTACTTCTATTTCCATTGTCTGTTCATTCGAATTGTCCTCTCCTTTTAAAAAGGAAGGAATTTCAGTTGTCTTACGATCATCTTTCATAGTTATTAAGCTCCTTCCCCTTCAACTACAGCAGAAGCAGTTGGACTGGCTTCAGGTGTAGGTGTAGATGTAGTGACTGGTTCGAGTGGTGCAATTGTTGGTTTTGGTGAAAAGTGATCTACTGCCTTAATGCCAACAAATGTCAAAACAGCTGTCAACACAACAAATATGAGAATACTCAGGATAATTGTACCTGCCATACCAGATTTTTTTTCTTCTGGTTCATATGAAGGTAATGGTTGTGGCTCTTCATCCACGTCACTTAATACAGCAGGTGCTACTTTAGTAGCAGTGTCAGTTTCTGTATTACCACCACCTGTGAGGAAGTCAGGAAGTTCTTCATCTTCCTGCACAACCTTCTTCACAGTTTTTTGATTTGCGCTGTCTTCTCCTTTCAGAAAAAGAGGAATGCCATTAGCATCTGTTTCATCAAGATTCTTTTTGTTATTACTTCTATCCATTCCGTCAATCTGTGGAATTTCAAGATCTTCATCATACTGTCTGTTATTCATCTTCCACCTCTCCTGCTGGTGTATATGTCATCCATGTTCCATCATCTGGAATCCAGATATCTTCTTCCACTCTATACCAGGTATAATCTTCTGCTTCCGTAATTTCATAGACATTATGTACTTCACCATTCAATGCTACACCAGCACTTTCCGAAGAAAGAGAAGGTCCTAAATGTTCTACAATCTCTCCTTCAGCTGTTATGGTAAGACTACCAAGTACTTCTTCCGGAAAGAGTTCATCAGCGAGGTAATCATCGTAAACCTTTTTCCCTACGACAACAGAACCAAAGACTATACCAACAAGAAGTACGAGAACTAATGTATACTTCAATACTTTTCTAACACCTGTTCTGCGCACTCTTTCTGTTACATACACAACGTCAGCGTCACTACCATCTTCCGGATAAGCATATGTGCCACAATAAGGACATCTTTTCTTCTTTGCATCAAAATGATATCCACAATATTTACATACGATTTTCTTCTGCATTTTCCTAGCCATAGTAACCTCCGGATAGAACGTTAACATTATACATGAAAGTCAACCCAGATATATCAAATTGGGTTTATTTCCGTGAATTTGTTTGATTTGAACCATTAAAAAATATATGTATTCCAAGTTCGCAAAATATTGTCCATAAGTAATTCTCGAAGAAAAACAGATAATCAAGAAATTTCAATCACACTACCTTTAATCGCAACTGATATCAATCTTTATACTCTAAATACATTTTATCTACACATTAGTTTTTTTGAAGCCTTTAATAATATATATAAACTATAAATATGATTTTTTAGCAACTTCATTTTTAAATAACGTGTTTTAGAAGAATAGACATATGGCTTTATATTTGCAAAAGCCTCCTGTACTAAAGGATGTGTCGAAGATTTTTTTAGTTCCTCTTTAAGAAAATGAAATTTTGACCCTCTGCCTATATTATTAAAAACAGAAAATTGTAAAGCTTTTTGATAATCTTCAATGACATGGTAATAGTATGCATCTAATATTTCTTGTTTACTTAGCAGGTGGTTTTTTACTAATTCTAACGAATGCATCATAATTTGTACTGCATCCGGATTATATGAATGAGATACGGACTCAAAATTCATAACATAAAAATATGATGGATAATCACTTATTACTATTTTTTTACATTTTTCTATTAATAGGTGGTTAAAGACTTGATCTGCACTTAATTTAACTCCTTCGGGGAATTTCAAACCTTTCATCAATTCTTTTCGAATTAGTTTTGCACAAGCCCCCATATCCAAATAATCTAATGTTTTTAGTAAATCTGTTCTTTCTAAAAGGTAGTCTCTTTGAACTTTCCAGATATCTTTTGATTCGATAACAGAATAATTTGAACTTTTTTGTTTATTTCCAGTCATTGGTTTTTCACACATTGTCACTTTTCCAGATACAATATCCGCATCATATTTAACTATTTTTTCTACAGCAAACTCCAAAAAATCGATTCCGAGACAATCGTCAGCGTCAACAAAAATAATATACTCGCCAGAAGCTTTCTCTATACCAGCATTTCTCGCAGCACCCTCTCCTTTATTGGATTGGTGATATAGTTTTATGCGAGAATCTATCTTACAAATCCTATCCAAATTAGATGAACTCTCTTTATTACTTCCATCATCTATAACAATAACCTCTATTTCTTGATAACTCTGATTAATTATGCTGTTAATACAACTTTCAAATAACATCATCGGAGGATTATATGCGGGAATTACCACACTAACTAAATTACTCATATTCAAGTTCCTTTCTACTTAATAAGATATCAACAAATTACTTAAACGATATCAAGTTGGAAAATAAGTTATCACTTAAGATCGGTATTGTGACACTTTCAAAGTAATTTCCGAAAATAAAGAGCTCTTTATAAAATAAAATTGCACAAATAATAATGCTGACTGAAATAAAAATCATTTTGTCATTTCCATTTAATTTAAAACCGCCTGATAAATAGCAATATGCAATAATCCACATATTTCTTATGTATCTGACAAATTCTGATCCCACTAATAAAAGGGGAATAAAGCAAAGCATAATAAATAGAATTTTTATTTGAAAGTCATCTCTTATTTCTTTCCAATTATTAGTTAATTTAAATCTTAAAAACAAACATGACCCTAACAAAAATAATACTAGTGCTAAATATAGAATCGTCCCTTTTATATAGGAAGGTTTAAACAACAGGTAATAGGATAATTGCGTTATTATGCCGCTGAATACACCAAGTTGTTTTAATAAAGGAACTAATGCTATGCCACATATTAGTATAATAACTACCAGAGCATCAATTTTAAGGATTTTGCTCACTGTCATTTTTGGAATATATGCCAACAAAAACAGAAGATATAAAATACTACTGGGATGAATTAAGCTCGCAAAAATAATACCGAATGTGAATTTAGCCACTGATTTTTTATTAAACGAAGATAAGTAATCTAAGCTTTGTAAAACTATAGCAAATGACAAAAAATTAGTTGTTTGTACTACATCAAGCAAAAATGGATAGATTAAATATAAAATCCATACAAATTCTTTTTTGTATGAATGAATATAAACATATCTTGCAAATAATGTAATTGCAAATAAAGAAGTAATACAAACAAATATCGAATAGGGTAAATGTATGCTATTAAATAACCAAACCAAAACTCCATATAATGGTTTGGTAACAAAATATTGCGGATAAACTGAATAATAACGCTGTTCCAATAAAGAATAGTCTGGATTATTTGTGTTTGTACTGTAAACTATCCATGTCAATAAAGCCAACAATACGAAAATAATATTTTTTTTATTTACAAAATTTTTGGACTTTTTTACCAATTCACTTAGTCTATACATCAATAAACTCCTAAGATTACATTTACTGCAAGTATTACCTTCCTTTTTAAAGATTTTTCAAAGGGCGAAAATATCTTTATCAACTCTCTTTTTTTGTGTTTTTTAATTTTCTTTAACAATTCTTTGCTTTCTTCCGTTAATTGCTTTTCATAAAAATTATATACTTCTATCGCACAATCGCTACGAATTCTCTTATTAATTCCAAAACTAGATAATTTTACTTTTTTCCAAAAGGGAATTCTCGCTCCAATTACATTATTTTGATGTTGTCTGTATGAGATATGGGCTTGCGAGTCACAAAATATAGATGCCCCAAGTGCAACCGATAGAAAATATATATAATGGTCATGCATCAACATTCTTGTTGGTTTATTCTGCACAATAATGTCTCTCAGCTTTTTATTAAAAACCATTGTGCATCCAGAGCAATTATTAGTTAATGCCAGTTCATAAATTGACAGCTTTTTTAATTTTTCACGATCATTACTCGATAGAATGTTCCCATCTTTATCAATTTCTCGATAATCACAATAGTATAATGCACATTCATCTGTGTTACTCAATTGTTGAATAGCAACCCATAATTTATCCAGATCCCAAATATCGTCTTGGTCTGAAAATGCGTAATAGTCACATTCTGGAGATTCATGAAGCAATTCCATAAAACTGGAAGCACTGCCTAAATTACTCCCGGAAATTAGCTTAATATTATCGTATCGCCTACGATTCTCTTTAATCAAATTGATAGTATTATCTTGAGATCCGTCATCGCGAATAATCAATTTACAGTTAACGTTGTATTGTCCTTCTATACTATCAATTTGTTCCTGCAAGTAATGAGCGCCATTATATGTTGACATCATAACACATACAGTAGTCACATTATTATCCTCACTATTCTTCCACATTATTTAAAGCATTTCTTATCGCCATCAAATATGACTTCCCATATTCCTCATCTGGCTCAAGGTATGACCCTTCAGACCACTCATTCCATGCTGTAATAAATAAATACTCCGTTTTATATATCTCTCTTGTTCTTTTGATTTGGGCTTCCATATATTTTTCAAATTTATCTGGAGTTGCACCAGTCACTACACGACCGGAATCGCCACGTCTCGGAGTATTATCCCACTTTACAAATGCTCCTGGTAGTGATTTGTTATCTTTTGGGGTCATACTTAAAATTGTTTTCCATAGTTCATCATAATCAGTAATTCTGACTTTATGTCGATAATCCGAAAGACGAATACCAAACTTGCTATCTAATAAATTGTTTATCTTTTTTAATACAGTATTCACAGGTTTGCTTTCCATTTTTGTCATACCATAAACAGGTTGGAATTCTATGCAATAATCAAAAATTTGCCGTAATTTAGCATCCTGATTACTATCTACATAGTATTGATATGCAAGCTTAATATCAGGGAATCCTTCTTCTTTGCATCGTCTTCTTAGATATGATATATGATTTTCAAGATTTGGAATTGAGATTGGTTCATAAATCACATATAGTGGGCATCCATTTTCCTTAATATACCTATCATCTTTAAAAAAAGGTAATAAATACTGAAAATGTGCCTCCCATTGTGTTTCATCACCATAATCTTGATCAATAAGAATTTCGCTTCCTTTTCCAGCCCATACTTTTGTCCATGGTGGATTTGCCCAACAAAGATTGAAATGAAAATCCAGCTTTTTGTTACTTAAAAATTGCTCAATTGGTTTTTCGAGCATCAAATGTCCCCCAAACCAATAATGATAAAAGCAAAAGCCATATAAACCTGCATCTTTAGCTAAAGAAATCTGCCATTCTTTAACATCATCATCAAGCAGATTATAGTAATTGTTGTTCTGTGGGATTACTGGTTGCGAATGCCCAGGAAATAAAGGTTTACCTTTTCTTACATTTTCCCACTCTGTAAATCCTTCACCCCACCATTTATCATTTTCAGGGATAGCATGGTATTGTGGTAAATAAAAACTGATCAATTTCATATTAGCCTCCTAGAATACATGATAATTACTTTCTTTTTAACCAAGAGAATGTATCTCTTATTGATTTTTTAAATCCATAATATTTTAGTACACTCATATATTTTGCCAAATAACTAGAAATTTTTTCTGGAAAAACTCTCTTTAGTTTCAATTTTATCATTTGCTCATATTGAAGATCTTCTGGAATCCAAGACCCATCAAAATGATGTATGCAAACAGTGCGTTCTGATAAATTTAATTCACCAGTTTTATAGTTTTTGGGTGAAAAATAATCAGATGGAAAAATAGTTATATTTTCTAACCGCTGAAAAGATCCATCAAGCTTTAACCCATATTGAACACACAATTCCGTTAGGCGTTGTACGTTAGTCACAAAATCAATAGAACCGTCGTCATTATAAAATTTCAGGTTATTATATTTTTCTAGCATTTCACGAAAGAGTGAATTGTTTTTTTCTGAAGCAATAAATGCAGTTGATAAGTATTCATCAGATTCAAATCCCATTACAGATCTATACTGTAAAAACGAATCAAGTGACTTGATAACTTCAACGTCAGTATCCATATAAATGCCTCCCTCTTGAACCAATGCTTTCAAGCGCGCAACATCAGACACAAACGCCCACTTTTTACTATTATACGCATCTTTCACATATTTATTAATTTCAATATCAAAAGTGGATTCATTCCATTCTATAATCTCATAACCTAGGCATTTTTCTTTCCAACTATCAATGCATTTTTTCACCAAATCAGGTTTTTCATTGCCGCCAAACCAACAGTAATGTATCTTCTTTGGAATCATACACATTATTTCTCCTTTCCTTTATACTATTTATGAATTTTTATGTAATAATATATTTTTCAATCGAAGAAACATAGATTCTTTACTTAATTGTTTTATAAATAAATTATTAGCATTTTGTCTCTTTATCAAATTATCTTGTGGTAATTCTGACACAATTTCCTCAACAACTTTATCTATATTTTGTGTAGTTAAATTCAATCCTATTTGATTAGTTTCACAAAATCTTTCCGAATCTCCTTTGATAGTATTAATAATTGGTAATCCTGCACACAAATAGTCCAAAGACTTCATTGTTAGACCGACACAAACCGTATCTTTCATAATATTTAAGCCATACTGACATTGATTAAAGATTCTCTGTTTTTCTACTGGGTCAAAAATCAACCCATGATCAATAAAATTTACGTTTTTATCTATCAATTTATCTAATAATTCCTGTTTTGATTCCCCTGTTCCAATGATATGAAGAGTAGTAGATTTTAAAAGATTTATTTTCGCACATAGATCTGTGATCATATCTATATCGATAATGTTATTTATTGATCCTAAATAGCATAATGATATATCTGTATTAAGTTTCACATTTTCTATATCAAATAAATGAGTGTCATCTTTTGCCCACCTTAGTGTTTTTATCATTAGTTGCTCATTGTAACTATGTAGTATTTCTGTAAACAACTGACATTCAGAGAATATAACATCCGCATAACTCAGATTGTTATCCCTTATATTTTTCCATAAAGAAAACGGAAAATGATATTTCATGTTTCCTATAGGCATAGTTTCTGGCCAAAGATCTATAATGTCAAATATTAGAAATATACTTGGATTTTCTCTTTTATATTTGGATACAAACTTTGCTAAGGAATTTGCTGGAATCAGGCAATGAATTCGATCTGGTTTTAATTCAATTAGTTTATGATAAATTTTCTTTGAAAAATCATAATGGGACTTTAACCTGGCAACAGATAGGTTTCTCTTATATTTTTTAGCTGCCACAAACTGATCAACATTTTCATAAGACGTAATATATCGTTTTTCTCTATGCGAATAATTTGACAGCATAACTGTCACATCATCACCAGCTTCCCTATAAAACTCTTTTAATAGTCTTACACGCTCTAAATATGTATCAAAGCAGCTTATTATTACTGTCTTCATACTCCCTCCGTTAGCCTGATGGATTCCTCAAAAGAATACCGACAATACTTTTGCTTATATTGTGAAAGACCCTTATCAATCATCAAATTCCCAAACACTTTATTCACATATGTATTTTTACTCATTAGTTTCAATAAAGGATTGAATACACCTGTAAAAAATACTTTATGTTCGCTAATAGATGAAACCAGTCTAACAAGCTCTTTACTGCTTACATATTCTTCATTCTGTGGAAGGAATACTCCAGATTCTTTGTTTTCTATCATCAATCTGATAAATTCAACAAGATTTCCAACATATAACATACTTCTTTCATTATTCAATGTTGGAAATATAGGTGTCTTTTTTGCAAACTTAGCAAGTAATGGATAATTCCCTTTTGACCCTCTTCCATAAATCATAGGGGGACGAATAATACACACTTTGAAGTCATCATCATTTAGTGAATTAATCTTAATCTCTGCCTGTTTCTTGGAATCTCCGTAGAAGTTATCAGGTGTAAGAGGTGTATCTTTTGTAATAACTCTTGGCTTACCAATTTCACCACTTCCATACACAATGATAGAAGACATAAAGATAAACTGCTTAACACCATCCTTCTTTGCTTTCAAAGCTGTCTCATAACATAAATCAGTATTAACATGGTAATACAATTTTCTCTGTGATTCGTCAGGTGTAGAATGTGCAAGACCAGCCACATGATAGACAACATCATATTTGGAAAAATCATAATTTCTCCAGCTATCTCCCACCATATCCAACTCATTCACTTCATATTGAGAAGGGAAATTCTCTTTCAGATAATTCATAAAATGGGTTCCTATATAGGAGCCCTTACCTGTAATCAATATTCTAATCATTTTCTTCCTCCTTATGTAGAGTACCTGTTCCACCTTCCACTACACCTTCATGTTTTAAAACAGAAGAAAAAGTACCGAAAAAGCACTTTATATCCATAAGGAAAGAAAGATGTTTGACATATTCACCATCAAGTCTTGCCTTTTCATCGATTTCCAATTCATCTCTTCCATTGATCTGTGCAAGTCCTGTTAGACCAGGTCTTACATCATTTGCACCATATTTATCTCTTTCTGCAATCAGATCGTCCTGGGTATAGAGAGCAGGGCGAGGTCCAATTACAGCCATTTCTCCTTTCAGGATATTAATCAACTGCGGAAGTTCATCCAAAGATGTTTTTCTCAGGAATCCGCCAACTTTTGTAATAAAAGCATCCGGTTTATTCAAAAGATGTGTAGGCATATCTTTTGGCGTATCCGTATACATTGTCCTGAACTTATAAATATTGAAAAAGGATTTATGAATACCTACTCTCTTCTGTTTAAAGAACACCGGTCCTTTTGAGTCAAGCTTAATAGCTATGGCAATGACCAAAAGCACAGGACTTAAGATAACCAGCCCCAACAAAGAGAGAATAAAATCGATAATTCGCTTCAGACAATGTTTATACATATACTCACCTGCTCATTTCTTTACCAGTAGGATGCTTACCTACTGGATGGAAAGTAGGCACAACTGCTTCTACCATTTCCACAATATTGTCACTGTTGTCATAACTTGCATAGGCAAGCTTCTCAAGATCCACAAAGAATGTCTTTTCATCAAACTCAATTGGCTTACCAATATGAATCAAGTCGTTCTGTGTCTTTTCTATACCTTCTTCAGCCATCAGTTTTTCTTCATACAGCTTTTCGCCTGGTCTTAGACCAGAATATACAATCTTAATGTCCACATCCGGTTTAAAACCTGAAAGTTTAATAAGATTTCTTGCTAATGTATCAATTTTAACTGGTTCACCCATGTCAAGAATAAAGATCTCTCCACCCTTGGCATATGTACCAGCCTGTAATACAAGACTGACAGCTTCAGGAATTGTCATGAAGTAGCGGACAATATCTGGATGGGTTACAGTAACCGGACCACCAGCCTCAATCTGCTTTCGGAATAAAGGAATAACTGAACCATTACTACCTAATACATTGCCAAAACGGACAGCCACAAATTGTGTTCCACCAATCATGTCCTTTTCTTCAGCTTTCACAATTGCCATATGATCTTCTGGATCTGGAATCAATTGCCCACCAGTATGTTTATTCAGATGTTCTAATACGAAAGGAAGAACAGAATAGTCTTTACTCTTACTGACACGGTCCATACTCTGGATAACCATTTCGCAAAGACGCTTACTTGCGCCCATGATATTGGTTGGGTTAACAGCCTTATCAGTACTAATTAACACAAATCTCTCAGTACCATATTTCAAAGCTGCATAAGCCGTTTTATATGTACCAATGACATTATTCTTGATTGCTTCATTTGGACTATCTTCCATGAGAGGCACATGCTTATGTGCAGCCGCATGATAAACAATCTCTGGGCGATAATGTTCAAATACCCAGTTTACTCTCTTGCTGTCACGCACTGAGCCAATCAATACACCAAGATTCAGATTTGGATATCTTCTCTTTAATTCCTGTTGAATTTCATATGCATTATTTTCGTAAATATCAAATATAATCAATTGCTTTGGACCATGTCCTGCAATCTGTCGACAGAGTTCACTACCAATCGAACCGCCACCACCTGTGACGAGAATTATCTTACCCTGCAAATGATTAAAGATCTCATCCAGATTAACTTTAATCGTATCACGTCCAAGAAGGTCCTCTACTGCTACAGGCTTCATACGAGCCATAGAAACTTCACCATTTGTTAACTGATAAATGCCAGGCAAAGTTTTCAGTTCACAATCTGTTTCCTTACAAATATTGAGGATATCTCTTCTTGTCTCAGCAGAAGCAGAAGGAATAGCCAACAGAATTTGGTCTACCTTATACTTCTTCACTGCATCAAGAATGTCGTCTCTTCCACCAACTACCGGAATCCCCTCCATAACTCTGCCCCATTTATTAGGGTTATCATCAATAATACAAACCGGTTTGGCATCAATTTCCTTTGATGTTTTCAATTCTTTCAGAATCATTTGTCCAGACTGACCAGCACCAATAACCATCGCACGGTGTTCTGCTCTTTGTTCCTGTTCCCTTCTCACTCGTTCCATCGTGACATATCTGTAGGAAAAGCGTACTCCCACCACAAGAACAAACTGAATTACAGCACCAAAAATATAATAGGAAATTGGCATTCTTTGCACAAAGAAAGTCATGCCTACAATCTGAAAGACAGTCACAATCAATGAAGCTACTAATATCCGGTTTAATTCACTAATACTTGCGAACCGCCAAAGGCTGTTATACAACTTAAACAAGTAAAAGACGATAATAGTAAAAATGGTATAAGCAGGCGCAAATTTCACCAAAGCATTCAAGTAAATGACTGGGATCAATGAATAATGCAAATCAAAACGCAAAAACAGCGCCAGAAAATAGGATGCATTAATCGCCACAATGTCAAACAACAAGAGATATGCAGCGATAACTTGCCAATGTTCTATCTTTTTCTTCTCAAAATTCATAATCTCACCCACACAATTTGATCAATTCTTAAGAATTATATAACAAATCCCTCTCTAAACATAGAAAAGGGCAATAAAAGGAAACAATCAATTATTGCCCATTCATAAATTACTTATTGTTGATCAGAAGAAACAGCCATTACCTGACTGATTCTTGTCTTTGCTGCATCAACTGTTGTCTGATCCGGGACCATAACATACAGCTGTTGAGCACCCATAGAATATGTAGAAGAATATGTACCAGTACCATCCGCACTCATACTTTCAATACTCCATGCCACATTGTCAGACAACTGATCATTCACAATTCCTGCAAGAAGATCATACGGAATACTCATATCAATACAGCCTTGTACACTATTCAAAATATTAGTGTAATTTTTCAGAATAGATGGACTCATTGCTTTATTCAACACTGCCTGAATAACATCCATCTGATGCTTTCCTCTCATACGATCGCCTTCCGCAAAAGCATATCTTTCACGTGCATAAGCAAGAGCCTGATCACCATTTAGATAATTAATTCCTTGGTTGAAGTTATACCCATTAATTGAAGTAAATGCCATTTCTGAATTCACTTCAATTCCACCAAGTGCATTAATAATATCCACAAATCCAGTGAAATTAATACGGAAGTAGTAGTCAACAGTAATGCCATAAAGATTACCAATCGTATTCATGGAACAATCCATACCATAAATACCAGCATGTGTCAGTTTATCCATCGCACCAGTAACTCCTGGAATAGCAAGTTCTACATAATAGTCTCTTGGTGTAGAAACAAGAAGAATCTGGTGAGTTTCTCTGTTTACTACTGCCAAAATATTGACATCACTTCTACCAGAAACATCCAGATACAGCCCTCTTGTATCACTACCACTGATTAATACAGTAAACACTTCCTTGTCTGCAGCATTTACCTGTTCTACTTCTCTTTCGACAATTTCAGTAGAAATGACTTTAATCTGATTTGGGAATTCCTGATATCCTTCTGTTTCTTCATAAATACCCAGATATGCCTCATTCATGGCAATACCATCTACTTCATGATTCAAAAGTGCATCTGCTAAAGCAGTTAGAGAATCATATTCCATAGTAGCTAATGCAAAACCATCTTCCTTCTCTATATTAGCCAAAGCATCATCTGTATTCTCTCTGTCCAGAGCAGTCAGAATACCAAATGTACCATTCTGAAGGTCAGAAAGATTCTCTGCAGTATTATCTGCCAATGTGTAGAATGTAACAGAATGTCTTTCTACATCCACCCCAGACATTGCGCGCAATGTATCTACCGTCTTATGCAGATAGAAACTTCCAAAGCAATTTATCACTAATCCAAGTACTGCAAGTATTGTACCTATTGTAAACAACACCTTTTTCTTCTTATATTTTGTCAATGCAAATATAAGAAGTCCAATTGCCGCAAGAATTAATACAACTGCAACCATATAAGTAGTTGGTAAAAGCTTTGCCGTAAATAACAATATCAGTAACACAAGAGCTGATATTGCATAAATTCCAGTTGTTGCCATCCAGGGCTGAAATTTAAATCCCTTATTTTTCTTTGTCTTTACTACTTTCTTTGCCATATGCCCTCCATGTGCCAAAATAGCGGTAAAACACATAAATACTATTGAATTTAATAGATCATGTCAAATAATCTTAAATATCTATTCTATACTAAAGAGCGAATCTTACATTGCAAACCCCAAAGATCAGAACTATCTGGAAAACATAGCTTTGATAAATAACATGTGCTCATGGCTCAAGAGATACATATATCGGTTTATTGGAATGCGAATGGGTAATCTACAGTCATATGTGAACTGGTTTGTGTATCTTTTCAGAATAAAAGGTAACACTGACAAGTTGTCAAATATGAACCGAATTATGCGACATTTGGTGAAAAGTAACATACAACACAAGCGAAAAGCAAGCATTAATCGACTATTCAATCAACAGAATTGTAGACTGTTAGAAAAGTCAAAATCAGATATCTTCATACTCTAGTTGCTTTTCAAATTCTAACATTTTTTTTGATCTGTCTTTTATTCTCTTACATGGTATCCCTACATATATTCCCCAAGGATCTAAAGATTTATTAATTAATGACATACTACCTACTGAAGTTCCCTCTCCAATTTCAACTCCCGGAAGAATTGTAGACCCTGTACCTACAACAACATGTTTTCCTATTACTACTTTTTCATTTATTACATTTCTAAATTCATCTGGAATTGTTGGATTGGTTAAAGCTTCTCCAGAATAATCATCCGATGCAGCATATACTGCGCACCTAGAAGATAAGCCTGCATAATTATTTACTTCAATTCCAGCATTTCCCGCAAATAAAGAAACATATGCTGCAATATGAACATGATTTCCTATAGTTATTTTCCCACTAAGCACGCAAAAGTCATCAATTCGTACATTGTTACCTATCACAATATTCTGCGGGTTATATATACTGGTTTTTCTGCTAATTAATACATTTTTCCCAAAACTCTTAAAACCGATTTCTTGTAATTCTTCATTTGAATAAAAACTGTTCATCGGATTTCCTCCATCTATATTTTATAAACAATTAAATATAATCCTGAACACTTAATTTTTCAGTTAAACAGAGCTCTTATTAAAATTAATGAAATTTTTGACCTATCATTTTAGATAAGAGTTATTTTTTACATTTCAGTATAATATCACAAATTCTATCAACATCCTCTAATGATAAATCAGGATAGAGTGGCAACGTAAGTACTCTCTTACTGATCCTTAATGCAACAGGAGTTTTGTTAACATCAAATTGATTATGATAACAAGCCATAGAATTAGTAATTGGATAAAAATATTTTCTGGCACCTATTCCTTCATCTGCTAATGCAGCAAATACTTCATTTCTTGTGGAGCCAAATGTTTCCGGATTAAAGACCACTGGAAAATATGCATAATTACTTTTTACATTTTCTTGAATTACGTTCAATTGAAGCCCTTCCACCCGATCAAGCCTCTCTCTATATCTATTAACTACAGCCTCTCGCTTTCTTATATCATCCTCAACATGTCTCAAATTACATATACCCATTGCTGCACAAAACTCATTCATTTTAGCATTTGCGCCAACATTCCATACATCCTCGGGTCCATGAATTCCAAAATTTTTCAAATCACGAATTAATTCTCCAAAATGTTCATCTTTGTAGCAAACAGCACCGCCCTCAATCGTGTTAAATACTTTCGTAGCATGGAAACTAAAACAAGAAACATCTCCAAATGAACCAATTCCCTTATTATTATACGTTTCACCAAAGGTGTGAGCTGCATCATAAATAACTTTCAATCCATATTTAGTGGCAATTCTTTGAATCTCTTCAACATTACAAATGTTACCGTAAACATGAATGGGCATAATTGCACATGTCTGATCTGTTATGAGAGATTCAATTTTAGTGACATCAATACAATAAGTATCTGGATCAATATCGCAAAAAACTGGTTTTAAGCCATTTCTGACTATCGCATGAGTTGTTGATGCAAAAGTAAAAGGAGAGGTAATTACTTCACCTTGTAAATTTAATGCTTGTAAACTCAATTCAAGTGCCATGTGTCCATTAGTTAGCAAGTCAACATTATCTACCATTAAGTACTGCTTTAACTGATTTTGAAGTTCCACATGTTTAGGACCCATATTGGTCATCCAATGACTGTCCCAAATATCTTGTATTTCATTAATATATTCATCAAACTCCGGTAGTGAAGACCTTGTAACTAAAATTTTATTTGCCATTTTACTGTCCTTCTTTCTTTCGAGACTTAAGTATTGATAACAAGTACTGCAAGCTGTCAAAATGCAGGATTTTTGCCCCGATTACATATATTAATATACCTGTTAAAATTTGCATGACAAGAATGAAAAATGGATTGAGAGGAATCTTATTAATCAAAAGCAACACTGCTCCCATGAAACCAGACAATAACATCGAAGGTAGCATATCAGCAATTTGTTCTCGATATCCATAGTTCAATAATTTCCTGTTAGGTGCCGCATTAATCATTGCACTAATTGGAGAAGTAATAGCATATGCAATGGTCATAGGCATCACTCCAAAAGGGAGTGAAACTAAAATAGATAAAAGACCAATCACTTTTTTTTCAATTTCTAGTTTTAAGAACAAATCACTTCTTCCAACAGCCTTAATTGCATTTAAATTAGCTGTATGAACTGGCCAAAATCCATACGTAAAACAGAAAATCTGAAGATAGGGAACACACGGCAACCATTTATCAGTCAGTAAAATACGAACTATCGGTTCAGCACATGCCGCAAGACCTATCACTGCAGGCCAAATCACAAAACTACTCACTTTAATTGATCTGCGTGTCATAGCTTTCACTCTGCTTAAATCATCTTGTTCAGAAGCCATTGCAGGAAACAATACGCTATCTATAGCAGTATTAACATTAGTTATTATCAAATTGGGGAATTGTTGTCCACGATTGTAATAAGCAAGATCTGTCGAGCTGTACACCTTTCCTATCACAAGTTGCCTTAGGTTATTATAAATTGTGTCCAATAATCCTGATGCAAGTAACTTCCAACCATAAGAGAAGAGCGTCTTTAACTTTTCAAACGAAAACATTAACTTAGGTCGCCACTTTACTGTTATCCACAATATCAAAGTATCAATACAAGCATTTGACAAGTTCTGACCAATTAACGCCCATGCCCCATAACCTTTATATGCTAAATAAATACCAAAAAAAGCAGAAAAAACAGTTCCGCCAAGTGTAGAAAAGAAAAACTTTTTGAAAATCATATGTTTAGATACATACGCCTGTTGAATGTTCTTAACTCCAGAAATCACTAAAGTCAAACTAATCACCCTTGTCATCGCGGTTAATTCAGGTTTGTTATAAAACTTGGCAATATACGGTGCAGCAATATACATGCCCGCATATAAAATAAGACAAAGTACAAAATTGAAGTAAAATACTGTTGAATATTCTAAATCTTCAGCATCCTTCTTCTGTATCAATGCACTTCCAAGACCTGAATCCACAAATACTTGTAAAATAGTCAAAAATACAGTAATTAAAGCTACAGTTCCATAGTCTTCTGGCAATAATATTCTTGCAAGAACAATAGAAACCACAAATGAGACAATTTGCGCTCCGCACCTTTCCGCGAGTCTCCAGATAAAATTTGAAAAAACAGTTTTATTACTCGTCATTCTTACCTCACTCCGATATAATGGGCAACCCTTATTACCCATGATTTAACAATTGCTTTTTTTATAGTGGATTCATTACGTTTGTCAAACCGATTAAGTATCAATCTATTTTCTTTTGCTGAGTCCTTATAATCAACAACTGGTATAAAACCATTTTCAGCATCTATTTCCTGTAGTCGATAATCATATGTGGAAGCATCTGATTTTGAAATAGAATTTAAAGTATTTTGACAATATTCTCCCGATCCATCAAAGCCAAGATTTCTCACCTTACTCAATTCAGGAGTTATTATATATTGTTTTGTCAGCTGTATATAACAGCCGCACGCAACATCACTAAATTTACCGGTCAACCGGGCTTCATTTTCACTAACCCCTTCTGTAATTGCATCCAGATATCTGGCATCTGTCATATTACTTCGTTTTATTTTATTTTTAAAGAATGCATTTCTTATATATCCATTTGTTATTTCATTCTTTAACTTATAATATTTATCTTTCCAAAAACCAGTACCCCACATTGGAAAAATCGCATTATTTTTAAATACATTACATTCATCTTCTATTTTCCATTTTACTGGATATGCGTAACCTGTAACTCCCATAACAGTTGGATCATTTTCAAACATATCCAAACATTTATCCATATACTCTAAAAAATTGGGTGAAAACTCACAATCGTCATCTGTCCTGATAAATCTATCATATTTTTCAAGAATATAATCATGAAGCATTAATGAATTCTTTAGTGAACCCACGTTATGATCACGCTTAATGACACAAAACTTATTAAATACTGAAAAGTCATCAGTTTCCAAATACTGTATTATTTTATTATATCCATCCATATATTTCTCACTTGGCGGATAATCCAATGCAATATATACATCGGTGAATCTTGCCCAACTATTTTTTTTCAAACTATCTATACATTTTTTCAAGTGTTGATATCTACACAATGTTGGAATTAATATAGGTGCATATTTCATACTTTCCTCCTTATGCAAATTTTACTATTAAAAATATAATTTATATAATTAATAATGGGTCGCTTTGTTAATAATGCACTTCCGCGCACAGTTGACAGTATATAATCACATTTGCGGTTATTCAACCAATCGTTTTTATTAAGTGATTCATAAGGTTTCATATAAAGAAGCACTCCCATCGAAGTGCTCCTCATATCATCCAGTTTGTTTTACCATCTTTTACAGCTGGGGCACTGGATATATCACATGCATAGTATGGAATTAATGTTGACTGTAATGCATGATGGATATCTGGCTTTCCTGGCAATACTGCACCAATCACATTATTGTTTTGATCCAACTGATGGAACCATGAATCATTCACATGATCCAATACCTTTTCATCAAGGTATTGCATAAATGCATAGTAGTCATCCGCATACTTCTGTTTCTTTGTCACTCTATATAACAAAGAAGAAGTCGTTTCCTTTGGAGACAACTACAATGACAAAGAAATGATGGAAAGTACAGGTTACAGAGTAGCCATGGGTAATACTATAGACGATATCAAAAACATGGCAGACTTTGTCACAAAATCAGTCCCAGAAGATGGCATAGAATATGCCTTGAAACAATTGAAGATGATCTGAACTTTCAAAAGAGACTTGCATCATGCAAGCCTCTTTGACTATTCACAATTTCTATGCACTCTTCTTTTTCTTCTCTGCTTGTCTAGCTGCTTTAGCATCTAACATATCCTGTCTTGTAAATGCTGCAAATTTAAACCAATCATCAATCAATGTACCTCTGCTTTTTGAAACTCTGATCATGTCAATCAATTCTTTCATATCATTTCGCCCCTGCTTTATCAGAGTATTCTTAATAAGAAGAATGAAACAGATAAACAAGACCAATTCAAATAATGCACTGAACAATCTATGATCCAGGAAATCAATAAATCCGACCAGATCAAGAATACACATTATGATAATGAATCCTAAGAATCCAGATGCGCCATCACTAATATGATCAATAAATAACCAGAACCAACCCATATTATTCTCCCTCCCGAATATTATACTTTCTGCAATATAAGCCATGTACAATCCAGAAAAACGGCTTGAACACAAACAACATAGCAATCATATCGCATATTCCTCGTAGTCCCTTGTGATCGGATGAAGCAAAATAGAACAACAGGATTAATGCAAGAATAAAGCAACATAGAATACCTTGCCATTGCAATTTGAACAAAACAGATAGAAGATAGACAACAGCTTTAAGAATTGTCCATAACACATTTAATACCCATGTAATAATTTCCATATCAGTTCCTCTCTTTTCTGAATACAGCTTACCAGGCTTAAGTTCATCAACGTCACAATCGCGACAGAATGCACATTTCATGGACAGATGACATATTCCCAACATAAAAACAGATCTCCCTGTAACAGAGAGACCTGTCTCATACAATCACTTATTCCATCAATGTTTCTTCATTAATCGCAACACCTGCTTCCAGTGTCTTTGCAAGGTCCAATATGCCTTTTACATCACCATACTGCACATACACCATACCCTTGTAAACAGAAGTAATGCTATCCAGAATACAATCAATGACTACTGTTCCATCATCCGAACGTATGAGTCCCCATTTCCCATTCCTTTGTACTGGTGTATATCCCTCAACTGTAAAACCAATTGCATCATAGATAAAATCTGAAAGCTGTTTGCCAGTATACGCATTCATCACCGCAAGGTTATCTCCTTCAGCCGCAATACCTTCATAGAAATCACAAGCCTGCGTATCCTGGTAGGTAGTATCTGTATAAATCACATTCTTTGCTGCTACTATTCCATTGACCATCACACCATGAGGAAGATATTTCATGGTTGGACAAACCGAACCATCATTGCGTATGCAGGCAATACCAAGAATAGTTTCAAAATCATCAGCACATACCTGTGTCAATTGATCTCTTGGAAGACCTAGTGTCATACTTTGTGCATAATGCTCAGTTGGCTGTACATCGTCCGGAACACCATATGCCCAAAAGTTAAAACTGTCATAAATCTTTCCATTCACAATCATACGTGGATTCGTACTGGCACCTACACCATTCATCTGGTCGAGAACCACTCCCTCCATGACCACATAGTTACTACTCAATGGATAGGCAAGTATTTCCAAATCACTTTCATCCAGAAAATTGCCATATTCATCTGTGTATACATCACCTTCCCATGGTTCTATATCTGTGACAAAGATGATGTCATTCCGTAATTCGCCTTGAAACCCACCCCATGGAATAATCTGAATATATCCATAATGTTTATTCAGCAACTCTTCTCCTTCATAATTGAACAATGTCTTACCATCTTCACACTCCGCTACAAACACATCCGGACTATAGTTACTATCTGTCCATTGAGAAGGATAGCCAATGGGACCAGTCACATTCTCAATCCAATAACTTTGTCTTCCACTCAGTGGATATGCCTTTGTTACACCATCAAACACACCACTATCCGGAGAAACTGCCCAGATTAGTGTTGATTCTTCTTCTGGTGTGATCGGAATCTGAGAAGACATAGTATTCTCTTCCTGTTTAAAAGCAGTTTCTTGTTTCTTTACATGGTTTTGGTAGATCACTACCGCTGCACCAGTACCAGTTGCGGCTGTCAATGTAACAGCTGCCGCAATACCAACTTTGGCAGCAGTTGACATTGCTGCACTATGTACCGCAGTAGATGCAACACCTTGTAAAACATGCTGAAGAGTGTTCTTTACGACCATTGAACGAACCAGTTTCTTTGTTGCATATTTGCCAACAGACACTATTGCGTCTTCCTGTACTGAACGACACAAACTGCTGAACAACAATAGTGGCGCAACATTGTAAAGCTTTATGCCTTCCTTCTTCTCTAATGCTAAAACTTCTGTTTCAATCTTTGCCTTGGCATACCGCAACCTGCTCTTTACTGTGTTTTCTGTACACTGTAACTGTTGTGCTATTTCTGAAATCTTCCGGTTTTCATAATACATGAGATAAACTACTTCCCTTTGTTCAGCTGGAAGAGTGTTCATAATAGAAAATACAATTTCCCGCTTTGTTTTCATATCCATCTGAACCTCTGGCTGATAGACAGAAGAAACATCTATCGGATCAAGTTCAATAATGTCTCCCTCTTCATTTTCCTGTCCATAATCAGAAAATGAGCGTTCATTCTGCATACGGTACGATTTATACAAATCAAAACAGCGGTTGCGCACCATCGTCTTCAGCCATGCACGAAACGAAGACGGATTATTCAATGTATCCAGCTTCACAAAAGCCTGCATATAACAATCCTGCAAAACATCCTGTGCATCAGCTTCACTATGACACAATGACCTTGCCACAACATACGCATCATCAATCGTCAATCGGACCAATTCTTCTTTTGCTTTGTTATTCCCACTCCCTGCAAGAATCACAAGTTCTTCCATCGACTTCTTCATATCAGTCTCCCTTCTCTATTCATCACAAAACATCCTCCACCATAGAGACGAGCACCCATAGAGAAAAGTTCTGTCAATTGCAAATTTCCTGTATACATTATCTTTCCATGTAACACAAACATAAGAAAAGGACAGAATGCACATGTATGGTGACATAGTACATTTCTGCCCTAAACGTTAATGTAAGCCAATCTCAGAAAGTTGATTATTGAATTCTTCTTTTGTCAATGTAGAAACATCTTTGAAACAATAATTCTTGAACATTTCCAATCCAAACTGAATATGTGGCTCTTTAGCTAGTCCAGCTAAAGTCTTTGAGATTTGATTCATAGAATCAGATGGTTGGATATAGATCTTTTCTCCACCTTCTTCCTTATCTGGTTTGTTTTTATCTTTGTTATATACAAGAATAAACTTGGCATATGATCTCATATCAGAAATACGTGAACATGTGATATCAGTGAAAATCAGTGTAGTATCATAGATTTTTTTCTGCAATCCAAACTTAGTCTTCGCATTAATCTTTCCGTTCTTAAATTCAACAAAAATTACTGCTCCATTTTCATCTGAGAACAATGCATCAACAGAGTCTGGTACATTACGCAATTTTAAATTCATAATGTATTCAGCTTTTACTTCATCAAAGTTAACAACCTCAATTTGCGCTTCAGTCATATACTCAGCATTTGATTTATCTTCTGAAGTTTCTTTTAGAGTTGTTAAATGATTATTAAAAATATCATACCTCGTCAAATCAATCATCATTCCACTCCACGTTTTCCAGGTCCTGCAATGGTCTGTACAACTTCTTATAAATCTTTTCAATGTTATCTGAAACCTCATTGATTTGTGCAGATTCACCATTTGATTCTGCAAGATAATATCTGCATCTGTCAGCAATCCCGTATTTACCGGCATATACCTGCAAAGCACGCAGAAAATATGGACTATGTGTATTCAAAAGAATATGAATATCAAATTGTTGTTGCAAGAGAACAATTAATTCAGCAAATAATAACTGCCATTGTGGGTGAAGGTGAATCTCAGGTTCATCCAGAATAATAGTCCCTTTGTTTTCAATCACACCATTTTCAAAGAGTGTCTTCAAAATCACGAAAGTCTTTAAACCAGATGACAAATTCCTGATATCCAAAGATTTATCATTATCTGATCTGCGATACACTGCTTCTCCTCTTTGGTTAATGATCATATCCCCATCACATACTGATGAAATCATTTGATAGATTTGATCAAAATGCCTCTTTGTGATTATTTCATCGACCACATTTTTATTTTGATCTGATCTCCATAACTTTCTTTGAATATCATTTCTATGATCAGAATATCTTCGATTCCTTATTTTTCCTCTTGTAAAACCGTATCCATCCAGAACAAATGGATCATCAATATACACGGCTTCCGTAAGTAAGGAAAAATCTTTAATCCCTGCCGTTTCCTCAACGATATCATTATGAATCGTTGCTACTACTTTTTGCTGTCTTATGTCAAGCTCTATGCTGCCAGTCTTTTCTGTAAACACATTACAGATCTGTCCTTTAAATTCTGCAAGCAGTTTATTTGTCAGCATCGTACGGATTATTTCTTCATCTGATACACTTAAAACATCTTGTATTCTTGATGAAACTTCTGAAATTTCATCTGATATATCTTGATTGAAAAAAGTACTTTGATGAACTAAAGAATTTAACATTTCCTTTATTTCAGCGCTATTGCTTTTAATTTGTTTCTGTTTGTCTTCATTAAGCAATTGATTAATTGTATCTTCAAACTCAAAAAAGGAAATATCATCTAATTCATTATGGAAAAGCAGCCTCTGAATACTATCCGAAATACTTAAGTACTTATTATCTTTGATTTGTTTTTGAACCTGATAAAAACTGTTAAACATGGCATACAACGCCTTACTCACCGTACTTTTACCGGTATTATTCTCCCCAGCAATCACAGTAATGCCATCAATTGTTACTTCTGTATTTTGAATCTTACCAATATTGCACAATTTAATCTTCATTACTTCACCTGTTCTCTCTACAGTCTTATATTAACCGAAAAGACATGATTCACCTATTCTATTTTGTACTTTTGGCAGTAATTAATCCTGAAATCTGCGCATCAACAATATATGGTACCGCTCCAAACCTGCCCAGAAGATATGACTTTCGATAATCTTCTCCTTCGCGTTTCGAAAAATCATCCAGGGAAAACAGTTCAGATTCTCCATTCTGATAATCCTTTTCCACGTAATAGATTTGATCTCTTCTCAGCACCTCCGGTGACATTAATATCATTGCATGTGTTGAAATAACCAGTTGTACATTTGCTTTGTTAACATCGGGATTATGAAACAGAGATACCAGATATTTCACAAGAAGTGGATGAAGATTTGTACCAAAATCATCAATACATAACACTCCACCAGTTTCAAAAGCTTTCTTCAATACAGGCGCAAAGGCAAACAACCATTGCACACCTTTTGATTCCTTCTCTAATGGCAATCGGTAAATCCTTTCTTCTCCATCTTTCTCAATACGATTCAGTGTTCCAATTTGGTATCCAAGCATCACTGTTGGCTTGGATATGATCTCATAATCAATAATCTGCGTATCCGTTTCCTGAAACAATTGACATGCAAAGCGATGAAGAGAAGGATCATCCTGTTCATACATTTCGATTGTCTGACTTAACAATTGTTCATGGTCGCAAGAATATGTATTAATCATCTGCTCAAACCACATATATGCATCCCGTGTATCCTCCGCGTGCCATGCAGTCGCAAGGAACAGTTTGTTCTCCGTATTCCGCTCTACAAGAGGAAACAATCTCTTCCTGATTATTGGAGATGTAAAACGATACTCATTTGTATTCGTTCTTCCAAACACCACTGAAACCCTTGAAGAGTTAAAAACATACAAGTACTCTTCAACTACCATCTCACGTGTAGCAGAAAAACCATAGATATACTTTCTGCCATTGGTGGAAAAGACAAACTCAAAAGAAGATGCTTTACCTGCACTACATTCATCAAATCTGAACGGAACTATCTGCACCAAAGGAGCACCATATTGTCTGCCATTTGACTGACGCACCAGAAATATCGCTGCTGTCAAAGCCTGGAATATGTTGCTTTTCCCTGCAGCATTCCCTCCAAATAGTACAACTGATTTTAAGTACCTGTCTTTTTCATTATTCAGTACATGATCCAGCAGCTCTTTATCGGAAGATGCTTCTAATGAAAGAATTGCTTTATCCTTGAATGATTTAAAATTCTCTACAGAAAACTGCAATAACATTCCAAACAGCCCCATCCATATAACCTTCGTATCATTATATAATTTATATAACACCGTCATGAATAATCAATATATTTTTGTTCGTAATTGAAATGATTACAATAGACAATTGTTTCCAAGGAGTAAATCATTTCCAGATTTCGCCCTGCAGTTCCAATTTCATATTCCTGTCAAAAAGAAAATGATCCAGAGTTTCCTCCAGATCATTGATGATTGTATTACAGGACGTTCTTATTCTTATGCTTTGTCTTTGTCCATCCCATCATCCTTGCCCAGGCAAGTGATTCTCTTTTGTTTTCATACTCACCAAAGATATAGCCATCATCGTCATCCATATCCGCATCTCTGAAAACACTTCTCAAAAAGCGGAGATATCCACCTATACCACCAACATCATCCATGAGATTATACCCATCCTGACCAATACATACAGGACAGTATTTCGAATAGACAGTATGTACTGCTTCTTCAAGCTCTTCCATGGTCAATCTTCCACTTTCCAAAAGATCCTCCACACTTGTGCAAGCTGTGATCTTCAGCTGCCATCCATCACCATAGTCATAGAAATACTCCAATGTATCCGTCAAAGGATGAATAACAGGCTGATGATCCTCATCATCATTGAGGCACATTGAAATATCCTTCTGCATATCAATGGTGAACACATCTTCAAAGCAGGTTGGAAGTTCCTCTTGTATTGGTGCATCCAATCCACCCTGATGTACCGAAAGCACATCTTTTATCCGCAATCTTTCAAGAAGTTCATCAGGAATATAATCACCAAACATAAATGCTGCAGATAGCGGAATATCATCAAATGCAAATACCTTTCTGCACACTTTGTGCTTCCTGCCAAATTCTTCTTTTTCATACCACTCTTCTGGCATATCCTTCAACTTTGCATATTCCTTTGCACTGATGATTTCAGGAAATCCATACCACTCCCAGTCTTCCCCTTTTTCATATTCCGTTTCAATGTGGTTATACATAGCACGCAGTCTTGCAAGGTCCAGTGTACTTTGCGTAATACTTTCTTCATAACATTGTGATCTGTATGGTCCTTTGTACTTGCGTCTCAGCCACGCCTTGCTATTCATGCCTGCTTCATAGTCATCATTCCAGAATCGTGCATTCTCATCCATCCAGAGACACCGGAACACAACACCTGTCAATGCGGCATGATTTCCCATTTTGTCATCGGTAATTTTAAAGAACTGTTCTTCTGGCAAAGAAAAACGATGCAAATGGGAGTTCTGCCAGCCAAAACAAGGCTGAATCATATAATGCAATGCCCATAACTGCATATCATCCGGCACAATGACATCCCGGGAAATTGTATTTCCATAGTGTACATCGCCAAGAGTATGAAATACCGTCTCAACCTCACCATCCCTATCATCATTAACCAGCTCCAAATGCAATCGTAATGGATTGATATGCTTATATTTCACATCGTCCATATTATTCAATCGCAATGTTTCCGGATTTACATTCCTGTTTTCCATATCCTTTTCCTCTTCCTTCTTCATCATTATCACAGAAATCACAGATTATTACGACCGGATTTATGTCCGTTATCAATCGAAATCAGTTACTATTTTCGAATGTATTTTGTTCCCCTTCCTTTGCCTTCAATTTGGATAATACCTTTATTACTCATTTCTTTCAGTAACTGCGTTACTTTTGATTTCCCAAATTCTACATTGGGCATGATTTCACGAATTGATTTCAACATTGTTCTGCTCAATGCTTTATACACTGCTCTTTCATCATCAGTAAGATCCAGGTTCTTTTCCACAACAGGAAGTACTAAATGAATTGTGTTTTCCGATACTTCAAACGCCGGTTGTGACAAACTCTCCTTGTAAAGTTCCTTAATCCTGGCAATTCCTGTTCCAAATACTTCAACAAATCCGAGCCTGTAAAATACATTGGCGAGATTTCTGTTCCTCAATACAGACAGTTTTCCATCCAGATATTCATCTTCTGTGATTCCTGGTGGCAGGCCTCCTGGAGAAACCACTTCCACTCTGTCATCAAACATTGAAACTCTGATTTGCGAATCCATATCCCATACCCTGTGAATTAACGCATTTGCTATGGCTTCCCGGAAAGCTTCCTCTGGTATTTTATACATTTCCCTTCTATCCTGACCTTGTATGATTTCATACTGATAATAGTCCCTGAAAACATCCACCGCTCTTGCATACACCGTTAAAGCAGATACATGTTCAACAGTTACCCTCTTCAGAATAATACTGATACTATCTCCAAATCTGACCATATCCACTCCTGGGAAATGGTTTTCATCTGCTAAAATACCAGCCGCATTCGTATACCCAGTATTATTGTTATACAAATTCAGTGTTTTCAACGTATCCTGATCAAAAGACTCCAACTGAATATGTTCCTTTAACAATTTTTCAAGAGTATAAAAAGTCAGTTTTTGTTGGTCGCAAGGCAAATCTTCAAATTTGACATTTTTTCCTTCAAGAATCAATCGGGAGAACTCCAGATTATCAACCTCAATAGTAGATGTATCATTTCTCCTATATGCTTTTGATTTATACAAATATGGCTTATTTCGACCACTTTTCACAATCAATTTGATCGTTCTATCCTGATTTTGCACTTCAAGTGTATAATCAGGCTGTGGAGTGATACTCGCATTGATTTTGTTTTCAATATCAAGACATGCCTGTTTCACATCAGAAAGTCCCTTGATATTTCCATCATCATCAATTCCAAAATAGATCTCGCCTCCATCATAATTAGAAAATGCACTGACAGTTTTCAAAAATGTATTTGTTATTTCTTCTTTGAACTCCACTGTTTTCGTTTCGCGCATATATGATATTTCCTTTCGTTTCTTTCCTGTATTATGAATGAAAACAACCGCAAATTCAATCGTAAAATTTTACGACCGAAATTGCGGTTGAATGCACTCATAAATCTCTCAATACCTTTTCAGAATCTGATTAATCTGTTCTGTTGATCTTCGATGATCCTCCCAACCTTCTTTCCACTCCATCATTTCTTCATGGTCTTCATCATTCTCATTTTCTATAGCTTCAAGAAACCTGTCATAGCCATAAGGACCACCAATATCCTCAGGTGGAGTTTCTCCAACACTCTTGATGAGCTTTGGATGACGGCAGTCATTCACAACCACCTTCTGCAATTTGATATCATGTTTCCAATCATCCCCAAAGTCATACCAATATACACAATACTTAGCGCCTGGAAGAATATCTTTCAACTGCGTACTGTCTTCATAATATGTCCTTGTTTCATCCATACCATCCGCATTACGTGAAATGATCTCACTGGTCCATCTCCCCTTTGGTGTGTTCTTTGTATAGAATTCATGCAGATGTTCATTATCCCAGCCAAAGACAAGCTGAATGACATCATGCAGCATCGCAAATGAATAATCCGAAGGAATTTCAATGATTCTGTATACTTTCTGTTCAAACAACTCCAGGGTAATCTTCAACCGATAGTTTTCCACTTGCACCATACTACTGTAATTCTCCATTGTATGATTTCTCATCTTATACAACTCCCTGAGAATCATCTCTTCAGCAGGAACTCCGTCCGTCATAAATGGATCACCGACAAAATGACACCGCACCCTGTCTTCAGGCATGATCGGGTCCCCACGCCGCATCATCATGAATTGCAGCATACGCAATGTGTCCTCTATCTTTTCGTCCTGGCATTCACATAGCTGCACATCTTTGCAATTTGAAAGGTACTCCTCAATATAGTCCTTTGGTACATGCTCATTGCGAAACGCCTTCGCAATACCAGCCTTAAGACTATCTGCCGGCTTTTTGACATCAGCTTTTGTCAGATTCAAAAGTACTACCACATACTTTGTTGCCATGTTGTAAGCAAATATCATCTCATGCCTGCCAATTGAAGCATAATGCAGATACCAATTAAAAAACGGATCACTTTTCTCATAGTCTTCAACAGAACATCTCTCTATGCCTTTTGTCTTCAATTTCCCTGCCATTTCCTTTGTACACGTTATGATCATTTTCTTTCCTCACTGTATTCTTCCATCATACACAAAATATAGTATTTCTAACCACAAAACTTTTCATCCATCTTTCAACGCATCAGTAATTGCTTCTATTGCATACAGTGGTAAATTGAGTAGCCAGCTTTCCTTTTTGTAATCTCTTAACGAAGTACGGAAACAAATAGTAGGATTATATTTTTCCCAATACGTTTTGAGACTCTTTGCTTTCAAATTCACTTCTGCCTTCACTTCCAAAGGAACAGCCTTTCCACCAGTATCGATGATAAAGTCAACTTCACAAGAACTTCTGTCATTTGTATAGTAATACACACTGAGATTGTGCAATGTTTTCAACTGTTGATAAACATATTGTTCTGACAATGCCCCCTTAAATTCCACAAAAAGACCATTTCCATCGAGCAGTGTCTCTTCATGAAGACCTGCCATACAACCAAGCAGCCCGATATCCACCATAAACAATTTGAATGCCTTCAAATCCTCATACGCTTTTAAGGGGAGTCCCACCCCGTTGATGCGGCTCACTTTATGAACAAGTCCACAGTCCGCAAGCCACATAATAGCTGTTTCAAAGTCTTTAGCCCTGGCCCCTTCACGTACGACTCCATAAATGAACTTCTTATTCTCCTTAGCCAGCTGAGAAGGTATGCTATTCCATACCATGCGGATTTTGGGCACAATTTCAATTGGTGCATGTTTGGAAAAATCCTGTTCGTAAGCTGAAAGAATGTTCTTCTGAATTTCCCGCACCTCTTGAAAATCCTTATTATCCACAAAACTTTGTACTGCTTCCGGCATACCACCAACAAAATAATACTGCTTCAAGGCACTTATATATGTTTCTTTGAACGCAGTCATCATCTCAAAATCCTGTTCATCGATCAATTTTGCATAACGCTCAAGACCAACTGCCATCAGAAACTCCTTATAAGACAATGGATACAACTTCAGAAAGCTGACTTTACCAACAGGAAAAGAAGTTCCTTCATGCAACGCAATACCTAGTAAAGACCCGGCACAAACAATTTGATATTGTGGTGCATTTTCATAGAAATACTTCAAAGATGTCAATGCCCGGGGAACTTCCTGTATTTCATCAAAAATAAGCAACGTATTTTCTGGATCTATCTTATGCCCCGCATACAGCTGCAAACCTGCGATCAATCGCTCTGTATTCAAATCAGAAGAAAACAAGTCTTCTATTCTTTTGTTGGAATCAAAGTTGATATATACAGTATCGTTATATTCCAACCTGCCAAACTCTTTCATTAACCACGTTTTACCTGTCTGCCTTGCCCCCTCAATCATCAATGGCTTTCGATTCTTCTGATTTTTCCATCTGATAAGTTGTTCCATAGCAATCCGATACATACGAACACCCCTACACATATTATATCTTGCGCAACACTTTTTCCAACGAATAAATGTTTAATATTACATTTTTTACACCGAAAAATTGTTATTACGCTACACTTTTTACAACGAATAATTGTGTCGCATATACACAAAAGGAGAGCATTTTGCTCTCCCCTTTCAGACTTTATTGAAAAATGATGCTCAGAACTTGAATGTTTCCTTCAATCCTGCCCACTTCTGGTCCTTATCAGACAGGTTCAGCGGTGTCCCATCATCGAGCTGATAACCATCAGCAGAAGCACTTCCTTTGTACTCACCTGTCAGATGTGGCCATTCAATGCCAATTTCCGGGTCATTCCATGCCATTCCACCTTCATCATTTGGATGGTAGAAGTCATTGACCTTGTAGCAGAACTCTGCCTCATCAGAAAGCACAAGGAAACCATGTGCGAAACCTTCCGGAATCAGAAACTGCTTCTTGTTTTCGGCAGAAAGTTCAACACCGTACCACTTGCCATATGTCTTGGACTCACTGCGCAGATCTACCGCAACATCAAACACCGTACCACGTACAGCTCTGACAAGTTTGCATTGCGGATACTGTTTCTGAAAGTGCAGACCCCTCAATACACCTTTTGTACTCATAGACTGGTTGTCCTGGACAAAGTTGATATCAAAACCAGCTTCCTTCATGTCATTTTCATTATATGTCTCCATGAAATAACCACGGTTATCGCCATGGACAGCCGGTGTAATGACACAAAGCCCCTCAATACCACCGACATTCTTTTCTACGCTTATCTGACCCATATCAATATCTCACCTTTCCTTCCGCAACTGCCTTCAAATGCTTGCCATATGGACTCTTGCCATACTTCTCAGCAGACTCAATGAGCTTCTCTTTGGAAATCCAGTTGTTATGATACGCAATTTCCTCTGGTGCAGAAACGGTAATCCCCTGCAGATTTTCAATTGTCTGCACAAACTCAGCCGCTTCAATCAGACTATCTGTTGTTCCAGTGTCAAGCCATGCAAAACCACGGCCAAGCAGCTGTACACTCAGCCTTTCTTCCTCAAGATACATTTCATTGAGCGTTGTAATTTCCAGTTCACCACGGGCAGAAGGCTTTACCTTATGTGCCATTGCACTGACACCAGATGGATAGAAGTAAAGACCAGTAACCGCATAGTTGGACTTTGGTTCAGCAGGTTTTTCTTCAATGGAAATCGCTTTTCCATTTTCATCAAACTCCACAACACCAAAACGTTCCGGATCAGTTACATAGTAACCAAACACAGTCGCATTGTTGTTCTCTTCTGCTTCTTTGACAGCCGCACGAAGTGTTCTGCCAAAACCATTGCCATAGAAGATGTTATCACCAAGTACCATAGCACATGCATCATTCCCGATGAATTCCTCACCAAGCAGGAATGCCTGGGCAAGTCCATCAGGAGAAGGCTGTACTTTATAGGAAAGGCTGATGCCAAACTGGCTGCCATCCCCAAGCAATGCCTCAAAACGTGGTGTATCCTCTGGTGTAGAAATGATGAGAATATCCCTGATACCCGCCAGCATCAAAGTAGAAAGCGGATAGTAAATCATTGGCTTATCATACACCGGCAACAGCTGTTTGCTGGTGACCATGGTAAGCGGATAGAGCCTTGTGCCGGCACCACCGGCAAGAACAATACCTTTCATCTTAAAACTCTCCCATTTCCTTCAGTTCTTTGACATATCTCTCCACAGCATCCTGCCATGTTGGAAGTGGTGTAAAACCATTCTTTACAAGCTTGGACTTATCAAGTCTTGAATTAAATGGACGTGCCGCCTTGCTTAAACCATATTCCTCGGTTGTTACCGGGGTTACCTTTGTACTATAACCGGCAACACGGTAGATTTCCTTTGTAAAGTCATACCAGGAAATATAACCGCCTTCATTTGTTGCATGGTAGTAACCATACTTATCTGTTTCCACCATGTCCACAAGCAGTCTTGCAAGATCAAATGTATACGTTGGTGTACCAATCTGGTCATTGACCACACGCACTTCATCATGGGTTGCCCCAACCTTCAACATGGTCTTGATGAAGTTTTTGCCATTCTTGCCAAATACCCAGGCAATACGAACAATGAAATACTTGTCGAGTGTTTCACTCACGGCAAGTTCACCTTCAAGCTTAGTCTGTCCATATACATTGAGTGGCTTATAGTCCTTGCAATCCGGATCCCATGGTTCTGTACCCTGACCATCAAAGACATAGTCGGTGGAAATGTACGTCATCTTTGCGTCAACTGCCTTTGCGGCTTCTGCGATGTACTTTGTGCCTGTCGCATTGACAGCACGTACCTTTTCTACCTTGTCATCATCTTCCGCAAGATCTACAGCAGTCCATGCTGCACAATGGACAATGACATCCGGTTTTACTTCGGCAATGACCTTATTGACAGCTTCCGCATTAGTAATATCAAGCTGTAAATATGGCATTGTGCATACAGCCGTACCATCCTGTACTCCACTATATGTTTCCGCAATATCACTACCAATGCCTTCATAGCCTCTTTTGGACAGTTCATTCATGACATCATGTCCGAGCTGTCCGCTCACACCTGTCACAAATACCTTCATTATTTCAGCACTTCCTTCTTGCCATACATCTCAGCATAGTAATTCTGGTAATCACCGGAAATGATGTCCTTCCACCATTCCTGGTTGTCGAGATACCAGCGGATCGTCTTCTTGATACCATCCTTGAACATGGTTTCTGGCAGCCAGCCAAGATCATGATGAATCTTTGCCGGATCAATGGCATATCTCTGGTCATGACCCTTTCTGTCAGTGACATGTTCAATAAGACTTTCTGGCTTGCCAAGTTCTTCAAGAATGATTTTAACAATATCGATGTTTCTCATTTCATTATGACCACCGATGTTATAAACCTCACCAACATTGCCCTTGCGGATGATGAGATCAATTGCCTTGCAGTGATCTTCTACATACAGCCAGTCACGCACATTGAGACCTTCACCATAAACCGGAAGCTTCTTGTCAGCCAGCGCATTTGCGATCATTAGCGGAATCAGCTTTTCCGGGAACTGGTAAGGACCATAGTTGTTGGAACAACGGGAAATCGTCACCGGCAGTCCATATGTTCTGTGATAAGCATTGACCAACAGGTCAGCACTTGCCTTGGAAGAAGAATATGGAGAACTTGTATGCAATGGTGTTTCTTCTGTAAAGAAGAGGTCAGGTCTGTCTAATGGAAGATCGCCATAAACTTCATCGGTAGAAACCTGATGGTAACGCTTGATGCCATACTTACGGCATGCGTCCATCAGAACGGATGTACCAATGATATTTGTTTCCAGGAAAATCTCCGGGTTTTCAATAGATCTGTCCACATGGCTTTCAGCCGCAAAGTTAACAACCATATCCGGATGTTCTTCTTCAAATAGCTTATATACACCTTCACGATCACAGATATCCAGCTTCACAAAGCGGAAGTTTGGATTGTCCATGACATCCTTCAATGTCTTGAGATTACCTGCATATGTCAGCTTGTCCACACAGATAATACGATCTTCCGGATGTTCCTTGAGCTCCAGGAAGACGAAGTTGGAACCGATAAAGCCGGCACCACCAGTTACGATAATGTTCATATTGTGCACCTCCATGTATTGCGCCTATACAATAAAAGGTGACGTAACGTCACCTGCAAGTGCTTTTTCAAAATTCCTCAAAACTTTCACTTTTTGCAAACAAACAAACCCGCATCCTTTGTAATATGAAAGCCATTCTTCACTTTCTCTGTCACAAACTCCCGGAACTCCTTGTAATGATCAATCAACAAATGGTTCTGGTTACCGTGACATGAAAGAATATACGCAATCAATGGTTCTGGCTTATCAATCACAATTTCATCTTCATAGCGGACCATTTCCACATCCAGGAAACAGCCTGATAATAGTTCCTTCCCATTCTCCAATCCAAACTTTTCATAAAGCCTGTTGGCAGAAAGAACAATGTCTCTGTTGAATGCCTGCACAAGGTCTGTCACTTCCTTCATATGTCTTCTGCCATATGTACTGGCAACAAACATACCATCTTCTTTCAATACCCTTGCACACTCAGAAACCGCCTGCTCTACATTTTTACAATAGAAGAGAACATGGTTGGCAATGACTCTGTCAAACAATTCATCTTCCATCGGAATCTGTTCACAATCAAAGGCGAGAAATGACATTCTTGTATCACCAGCTAGTGATTGTCTTGCGTCACGCAGAATGCCTTCGGATATATCCGAAAGCACAATGGAAACAGAATCCGGAATCTTTTCCTTGTTCTCCTGCCACAGTTCTCCATTTCCACAACCAACTTCCAGCACATGCATTCCATCTGCTATGTCACATTGTTCATACACCCAGGGAAACCATCCCTGTGGATTGGTGGAATATGCACTATGCAATTCAATACGGGCATTGATATTTGTTGCATTGAGATATTGTGTCTTGAGACTTCTTTCCATACTGGTGACATTAAAGCCCTTGAGCATATCTTCCCAATGCACATCCTCGCCTTTTTCCACCGTACCGATCATCTGATCAATTGCGGTAGACACTTCCTGCATTTCTTCCATTCTTTCCTGGACAAGCTTTCGCTGGATGCGTAATGAATTGATGAGATATTGTGCGTCCTGTGAAGCAAAGGTCATTTCCTTGATTTCATCAAGAGAAAAACCAAGATATTTAAACAAAAGAATCTGTTCCAGCCGCACAAAGTCATGGTCGCTGTACAACCTTGCGCCACCATCTGTCACAACAGAAGGATGTAACAAACCAATCTTGTCATAGTAGCGCACTGTCCGTAAAGACACATGTGCCTTATGTGCAAACTCACCTGATGTATAATACACTTTTCCACTCACATGATCTTTTCTCATCTTCAACCTCTACACTATTGTAAAGGACTGGCAACAGTAATACAAATGATCAATATGCTCTGGTATATGTATTTTGTTGTGCTATACTATTGATGACAAAAGTGGGGTGGTAACCCATATGAAAAGAGAGGAACGCCAATTCCTCTCTTTCTTTGTACTACCACCCGGAAGCAGCTAAGCTACTTCCTTTCCTCCTTTTTCAACTCGTGCACGATCATGTACAACATGACCATAGTAATGATCACGTTGAGATCGATGGTCATTGACAAAAGTGAGGTGGTAGTACAACAGGCCAGTATTATTCATAAACAAATACCTTCCAAAAGCATTTTACCATATGTAAATTTTTACATCCTTTTACTCACTCTTTCCGTCACATCTTATTTTTTGATTTTCCTTATTTTACCTGTTTTTTCTGTTGAAAAAGGTACAGGATTGTATTCCATGTACCCTATTCTCTATACTATGTATCCTCCAAATTTGAATATATCTTTATTTGAAATTATGTCTGCAAGCTGTTCTATATTCTATTTTAACTATCAGAAATTGAAAAGTTACATAAAAGAATTATCCTGTTACATGATCTTTTCTCATCTTCAACATTGTAAAGGACCAGCATCAGTAATACAAATGATCAGTAAATAAGTTCGTCAGTATCTATTAAAGCTGATAATGTATCGTGTAAATCTTCAGAAAACTCTGTTTCCAGAATATCCAGATACCATCTGTCATCAATCTGGACTGTCCGAACAGTAAAATCCATATTAGTTATTCCATGATATACCGTTTCAACATTCAGGTTACATGTTGCATATGCTACTTCTTGTACCTTATCTTCAATATCCGCATATGCTTCTTTAACTTCTTCCACTTCATTTTCATCTGCGGGTGTCACCTTGAGAGATTGCATGGAGCAACCTTTAAAATTCCCCATGTGCCTGAGTTCAGATTCCCGATACTGGGACCAATATCCCTCCGCTTCATCTACAACCTGTTGTACCTGACTATCAGAAATACCTTGAAAATATATTTCTTCTTTGATCATTGGCTGTCTGACAAGAGAAACAAATTCCTCATAATCTCCATCTGCCAACCATGTCTGGACAGTCCTCACCACCACTTCCTCTGGGGATTTCATGCCTGGCTTATCTCCAAAAATCAACATTCCTCCAAGCACTGCTGCACCAACCGTCGCAACACCTCCTACGGCAAATACCGGAATCATCCATTTTTTCATACTCTAATCTCCTTTTCCTGCTTATACAGTACGTGATTAGAGCGCCTCTTTTTCAGTATTGCGACAAACAGCATATTTCATATGACAGACTGCAGATAGAAAAGCAAATGATCACATGAAACCGTGAATGTTAAGAATATCGAATCATTAGTTTCTGTTATCCATCCAGTTCCATCTGTAATTGAACATTACCACTCCCTCTGGCAAGATCAAGAAAATCTCCTGCAAGCTGCTCACTTTCAGCACGCATGATACTGCCGGACAACTGGCCGAGAATATCTATTCCGCCATACCAGACGATCTTCCTATCCAGAATGGCAAACAACTTATCTTCTGTAGGCATCAGTCTTACTTGTACTCCAATTCCCCGCAACAAAGCAATTTCCTCTCTGTTATCATCAAGACTTTTTTCATCAAGATCTATTTCACATACCACACCATTTACAACAAGCTTTTCCAAATACGATGAAAGTACAACAACACTTCTTCTTTGCATATGCCTTGTTACAATGATTAGTGAAGAAACAGTATCCTTAACATCTCCTAAAAAAAACTTCCAGCAATTTTGTGCAGTATAAATCCGGCTTGCCGTCTCTTCAATTGCGCCAATCAGCTCTTCAAAATCATTTTTCCGATACCATTTCCTGCGCTCAAGATACATTCTTTTTAAGCGTTCCACGCGCACATCAACATAGTCATATACCATAATCGTCTGCTTTGACACATGTTTACGTGCAACTCTTCCTACATACTGTTCAATCACCTGTCTGCTTCTGACTGGCATAACAAGTTGCAATGTATCCAGACGTGGCACATTGAAACCTTCCCCGGCATACTGCCCTGTCGAAATGATAAGCAGCTTTTCTTCATCTTTCACCTCATTCAACAAAGCAAACTTTTCATCCAGTTCTTCTTGTTTCTCACTTCCCATTAACAAAATGACATTATCAGCGCTATCCTTCAATTCTTCCGCAAGATATTCTGCGTGCTCTCTTCTCAATGTCAAAAGCAGAATACTCTTTCCTTCAGACAACAATTTCTTTGTATCTGAAATGATCATTGCATTTCTGTTCTCATTTTCAGAAAGACGGTTCATTATTCCGCTGAAATCATCTTCCTGTGCGCAGCGGAAATTCGTCATTCTCGGCACAAACATCCGCCTGTAACCAAAATCCTCTTTTGCTTTATACCGCACATCTCCCATCTGCATATATACAATCGGTTCATGCCCATCTCCACGCTCTGGTGTCGCAGAGAATCCATATACGTATTTTGCCTGTACTTCTTTTAACACTGCTTCATATGTAACAGCACCTATGTGATGACATTCATCCACAAGCACCATTCCATAATCTTTTACCCAATCTTTTACTTTTCTCAGATTTCCTGCAGAAGGAAGAATCACAATATCCACAATCCCACCACGGGTATTTATCTGACTGCTGACCTGTCCAATTAACTCTGGCTTATTCTTTCTCTTTCGCTTGTTTTCCAGTGGTGGAAGCTCTTCACGCACTTCCAGAAACTTTTCCAATTCTTCTTTCCACCTCTTCATCACCTGATGATTCTCAACCAGGATCAGCGTATTAACTTTTCTTGCCGCAATAAGATATACACCGATAACCGTCTTTCCTGAAGCCGTTGCAAGCTGAAGAATTCCATTATCATACGAAAGCATTGTGTTAGCTGCAGGGACCTGCTTCTTCCATAATTCACCACGAAAAGAAACATCAATTTCCTTTCCGGATGTACGTTCATCGTTCACTGTGAAAGAAACATGATTCTCTTTTAAATACTTCTTCACTTCTGGAAAACAGCCTCTTGGAAGCCAGATGCCATTATCCAGCATTTTACTGCAGTCAATATATTTAGGAACAGAAGCAGTTGATTTACGCGCTTTCTTCATCTTGTAATACGCAGGATTGACAAAAATCGCTATTCTGCGCAAAGAAAACAGAAATGATTCGGTTAAATCTGTTCCAGTTATTGTCACACCCCGATCCAGAATAATATCAACCGCTGAAGGAAAACTCACTTCCACTTTCTTCTTTTTGGAAAGAATACCACTGTATTCCTCACCAATACTTCTGACAACGTCAAGCACATCCTCTTCACTAAGCCTTTTTATGTGGAAAAGAAACTTCCATTGTTCTTCAGATGGAAACGGTTGAAAGTTTTCATCCACAAATAATGAATTCCCTTTTTCAACAGCCTCTTTCTGAAAAGGTAATGCAATAAGATTCCCATAACCGCCCTCTTTGAGTTCATCTTGTGAAGGAAAGAAACGATCAAATGAGCGTAGTTTCATTGCATGACTTTCATGTGAAACGGTCCAGCCAAGAAGACCAGCTCCAAGTTTTCTTGCAAGTGCGGCAGAAAGTGGTTTTGAGAAGAAAAACCAGACATGTGCGCCATTTCCAGATCTGGAAATTTCTACAGCAGGTTCAACATGAAAAGTATGACATGTTTTCCGCAAAGCACTGACATCCTGTTTCCAGGTTTCCTCATCAAAATCAATCGCAAGAAACCATGTCACATTACCATCAAGCAATGGATATACACCATAAACTGCTTTTTTGCCATTTGTATCAATTCCCCGGAAATGGTCGCGGATTCGCTCCATTGTCAATCCACTGTACTTACGATGAGAACATTCCTGGCAAAACTTCACACCCTTCTCTTTTTTCTGACAAACTCCACGTTTCCATTCATTTTCACAAATCGGTGCATACCCGCTTTTTTCACTACTTTCAAATCGTCTTGCGCAAATATCATCTCTGCCTTTGAAAAGTGATATAAACATATCAAACTTCTGATTTGGAGTCATCTCCACTTCATTCTGCAGAAGATTCCATTCATCCTTCGTGCAGATAAACAGGCTTCCATCATACCTTTTCAAAAGGACTTCCTGTTTCTCTCCAGATAGACGTGGGACAAATTGCACAAATGTATATCCGCCTTTTTCCATACAATTATTGTACAGCCTTTGAAGCATCAACACGCCAAATTCTTCATCATATGCACTATTTTCAACCGTACATTATCTTCTTATAACGCCATGTCTAAGGGCTGCCAACAGCTTTATAATGAAAATGATCCTGAGGTAAGTTGTCAGGCTTCAAACAATTCAACGAGGAAAAGAAAAAGCAGGAATCTGAGAAAAAATCACAGATTCCTGCATATCTGTAACAATAATATCAACTTTCATTTTGAAAAGTGGAAATAACCTTTTCACTTTATCCATACAATTCATGATATGCATTCTTCATAAATGCAGCCAGATCTGGCTCCAGAAAATCAAGATACCATCTATCACCAATCTCAATCGTCCGGACTTTCAAATATAGAGGTGACTCATCACCTTCACCATTTATGATATTTAATTCACATTCTACATTCACTACATCATCTACCTTTTCTCCAACATCGTCATATCCTTCCATCGTTTCTGCAATTACATCCTCATCCAAAGTAATTTGTTCAATAGACTTGACAGTATAACCTTCAATGCCACCTGAGTATTCGTGTATGGAACGTACACCATCATCCCAATATTCTCCAGCCTTTTCCACACATTGCCTAACCTGTCTGTCAGTCGCCTCTGGATCACAAGCCGCTTTGATCATTGGGTATCTTCCAAGCATAACAAGCTGTTCAAAATCGGCTTCATAAAAATTAGCATCGACAACTGTTTCCATTACTTCCTCCGGCGTTTCCACACCACCTTTATTGCCTCCAAATAGCAGCATTCCTCCTAAAACAGCTGCACTAACTGTTGCAACGCCTCCTAAGGCAAATACCGGAATCATCCACTTTTTCATAATCTGTCTCCTTTTCCTGTCTCTACAATACTGGAAAAGACATGTTGTTTTCTCATATTGCGACAAACAGCACATTTCATATGACAGACAACAGATGCAAAAAGTACAGAATTGTTTCAATCTCAATTGTCACCAGAAAGGCAGAAAGATTTCACTTGGAAAGTATTATGACAACCATTCCACAAATTTCCTTATCAAAATACGAATTCTCTTTTTAGAAGCAAAACTATTTATTAAATTAATATTGCATTATCATAAATATGTATTATAATGGTATTGCGATGAGGTAATTCTCATTAGCACAGATGATCATGTTTATGTCTAATTCCATTGGCTAAAGAGTGGTGGTGGACGACAACAAAGAGAGGAGTTTACGCTCCTCTCTTTGTTATTTCTCTTTCTGGTACTGATTTGTCTCAATCTTTCCAGTCTTCCTTGTTTAGATCTTTGAAACTGATGAGTTCAATATGGTTTTCTTCTACCCATTGCTTCAGTTGTGGTGAAACAGCTGCTTCAAGATCTTTAACACGACACAGATTATAACTGGAAAGTGAAAACAGTCTTGCATCCGCATAGCCGGCATGGCAGATGATATAACCATATTCTTTTGTAAGGTCACATGCTTTCCCAGAAGTAATGAAACCGATTGGATCCTCTGTTAATTGTGTTTCAGGACTGCCAATTACATACCATGAAGTTGCAACCTTTTGCTGAAGAGCCTTCATTACGGAAGTACTGGTTATACAGCCATACTCTTGTGCAAGTGTATTTCTTGCCCGTTCTGTCGTCTTCGTACCATAGGCATGTCCATGCACATAATCCGGCTTTCTGCCAACAAGTTCAATAAACCGCTCCATTTGTGCCTTGAACTCAGCATAGACCTGATCATAATTCACATGATCATGGTCAGGTGCTGTTTCATCTGCCTTGCGGTTTTCACGTGATGTGAGGAATGTTCCATCTTCATGACACAGGTTTGGTACCTTGTCATACCCAAGAAGAGAAGGACCAGTACTCGCATTGAGGTCAATACCCAAAGCTATTTTATCAAGGTATGGTCTGATCTTTTCAACACATTCTGCAGCCCATGGCATATTGGCAAACAAACCTGTATTTCTGATAATACCATTCTCTATTCCGTAGATAATGCCATCAGCTACAGCAGGAGTGATACCATAGTCATCACTTTGAAATAACAGTTTCATTTCCACAACTCCCTTGGTACATCCTTGAACGTAATGAGTTCAATATTATTTTCTTTCACCCAGTTCTTCACTTCATCAGAACATACAGCTTCAAGATCCTTCACACGGCAAAGATTGAAACTGGAAAGTTCAAAAAGTTTTGCGTCCGCATAGCCACAATGTGTTACAAAGTATCCATATTCTTTGCCCAGATAACCAGAAACATCATTCACAATATAGGAAATGAGGTCCTCTGTCAGTTGTTCTTCTGGTCCAGCAAACTTGTACCAGCCCATTTCTGCTGGCTTCCCCAACAGGCGAATTGCTGCATCATGTGTATATGGCACATCATACTTTTCAGCCATTTCTCTTCTGACTTGTTCTGTAGTCTTTGTTCCATACGCATGCGCATGCACATAGTCTGGTTTCTTTCCAACAAGTTCAATAAACTTCTGTACCTGTGCATCGAATTCCGCATACAGCTGGTCATGGTCTACATGATCATGGTCTGGTGCTGTTTCATCTGCCTTGCGATTCTCTTTAGATGTGAGGAAAGTCCCATCTTCATGACAAAGATCAGGAACCTTTTCATAACCAAGTAATGATGGACCTGTACTGGCATTAAGGTCGATACCCAAAGCAATTTCATCTAGATATGGACGTATCTTTTCCACACATTCTTTTGCCCATGGCATATTGGAAAACAGCCCTGTATTCCTGACAATACCATTTTTAATACCATAAATAATGCCATCTGCCACAGCAGGTGTCATGCCATAATCATCTGATTGTACCAACAGTTTCATATTATCTTACATCCTTTCTATCTGGCACATAGTCCGCTGTTGCCTGATACCAGCGCAACATATAATCCTTCATTTCCATCAGCTTTTCCTTGTACTCTGGATTATCAATTTCATTGATCTGTTCATCAGGATCTCTATCCAGATCATACAGCTCATCTCTTTCATATTCCCGCATTGTATATTTAAGATTTCCCATACGCATCATAACAGCCCTGCCATGACTTCCATCATCCTGATGCTGCACACTGAGACGTGGCCAGTACGGATCATGAGGATCATCATGTCCAAGCTCTTTAGCAGGTGTGTCATAATTTGGTCTACCGCCCTCTGAGAACACTACTTTTTTATGTTCCTCGTCACCCGCAAGAACATGAACCAGAGACTCACCATATTGCACATAACCAAGTTCAACACCCGTCATTTCTGATACTGTCGCATTGAGGTCAACAAGCTCAGCCAATGCCTTTGTAACACGTGGTTTGCAGGCAAACTGTTTTGCAGGTTTGATAACAAGCGGCACATTGGTCAGATCATTTTCAAAACAATTCTGCAGTTTCTCAACAATGTCATAATCACCTGTATAGTCACCATGATCCGCAAAGCAGAAGATAGATGTGTTGTCATACTCTCCAATTTCTTTCAGCTTATCGACCACTTCACCAAGCTGGCTGTCCCATTTGGAAACCATCGCAAGATAGGTTGCCCTCAGTTCATTCCACTTTTCTTCACTCCAGTCATGCAAATCCATGTTGTTTGCGGTTTTCACCAGCATCTTTGGCTTATCTGGATTCCACTTCTTGCGAGGTGGCAGCTTTGTACGATCAATCGAAGAATACCACGGATCACAGCATTCATACGGTGGATGTGGATAAGAAAGGGTGCAATAGATAAAGAACGGTTTATCATTCCCTTCCTTTTTCCTCCTGTCGAGATAAACAAGACAGGACTTCACACAGCCCACATCCATTGGTCCACTATCTTCCGTTGAACTTTTACCAACATAGAACGCATGTACATTCTTGGAAAACGGCCTCTTTTCCGGTTTCTTTCCTGTCTTACGCACCAATTCCATCATGATGTCTTTCATACCAAGAGGCACATCCTTCATATCCTCTTCATGCACACCATCAAAGTACGCACTACAATAATCTGTTTTTGGTTTTCTGCCATCTACCACATCATTTCTGCCAAGCCAGATGACTTCGTAGCCAGCATTTTTCATAATACGCAGTATATTTGGTTCCCAGTCATTTTGCACATAGTGCATTGTTCTGTGTCCGGTTGTGTGCGGGTACAGACCGCTGAGAAAACTGCACCGGCTTGGTACACAGACCGGATTCTGACAATATGCATTTTCAAAGCCAACACCTTCTTTGACCAGACGGTCAAGATTAGGTGTAATCGATGCCGGATTTCCCAGATAATGTTGAGAATCAGCCCTCATCTGATCCGCCACAAAATATAATATATTCGGTTTCATACAATCTCCTTAGATACAAACAGTCCCGAAAATCATTCCGGGACATGTCTGCCAGCTGTTACTGATTATCTTTTGTCAGTCCCATTTCTTCTTCGAGAGCTTTCTTGTCACCAAGCTTGAAGAACGGATACCAAAGAACAATAGACGCAAGAACCATGATCAATTCCCAAATAGCAAGAGGAATTCCTCCCTGCAGGAAACCATTGATCAGTGGTGGAGTGGTCCATGGAATCTGTAAACCATGCGGAATCGGCACGATGCCAATCTTCATTACAAAGTATGATATCACACCAAGAATTGGTGAAATCAGCATCAACGGAATGAAGAACAATGGATTCAGGACAACCGGAATACCAAACAACAATGGTTCATTGATAAAGAAGAATGTTGTTGGAAGAGAAAGCTTTCCAAGTGTCTTATACTGCTGTGACTTTGCAAAGAAGCACATCAATATAGCAAGTCCAAACATAGAACCTACACCACCGAAGATAAAGGACTTACTGAAGGAAGAAGAGATGATATAAGGCATTGTTTCTTCTCCGGCTTCAAAAGCGGCAAGGTTTTCCAGAGAAAGGGGTGTGTAAATCGGATTTGTAATAGATCCGACAATGTTGCCGCCATGAAGACCGAAGAACCACAGGATGTTTGTCATAAACTGGAAGAATGTGAAGGAAATCAGATTATCTCCCATGAACCGCATCAGGTTGCTCTGGATAATGGTGAACACCATGTTGTGCAGACTGCCATACGATGTAAATGAGCAAAGTGCTGCTACGATAAGCCAGAATGTTACAACAATCGCTGCCGGAATCAGGGAACTGAAGGAGTTGGCAACATTTGGTGGAACAGAATCCGGAAGTTTGATAACCCATCCCGCTTTGACAACAGCGATATAAATACGTGCACCGATCAAAGCGATGATCATCGCTGCAAACAAACCCTTGGCACCAAGATAGTCCGAAGCAATTGCGCTGACAGCTGCTGCTTCAGGTTCAGCAGCCGCAAAGAATGTAGTTCTGCCAGTAATCACAAAGAATGATACAAGACATGCAAGACCTGCGCCTGTTCCAGCACCCTGCTCATCAAAAGAAGATGCCAGGTTATACGCAATAAAGAATGCCGCATAGAGAGCAATCAGGTCTGTTGTACACTGACCAGGCAATGCCGGGAATTTTGCAATACCTGTAGCCGCAAGCCAATCTGTCCATGCTTCAATCGGCAGGTTGCCGATGAGGGTGAACATCGAACCGACAATAGTTGCGGCCATGATAGCAATAAAACCTGAGCTGATCGCCTTCAGGTAGCGGTTATTGCCAAGCTTTGCCGCAAGTGGCGTCATGTGCGTGTCCATCCAGGAAATAAATCCATTCATAATTATCCTCCCTGGGGTTTTCCCCTTCTTTCTGTCCTCACTATACACAAACTTTACAATTCACTGCATACACCTTTCTGCCAATATTCTGGCAGCTTTCTACTTCTTCTCCTTTTCATATTCAACCCTGTCTGCATAATAGAAAAACGGATACCATAACAAGCATTGCAAAACAAGCATCAATATCTGCCACAAAGCAAGTCTCACACTCCCTTGAAGTAAGCCAAACAAAACTGGAGGTGTCGTCCATGGCAGATCAAATCCAGCAAGATATGGCAATACACCAATCGACATCATAAAGAATGTCAATCCTCCGCAAACAATAGGGATCAAAATGAACGGAATAGCCATTATCGGATTCAACATAATGGGAAAACCAAATATCATCGGTTCGTTGATAAAGAATAATCCCATTGGAATTGTTAATTTCCCAAGCGTTTTGTATTTCTTACTCTTTGCACGCATTGCCATGACAATGGAAAGTGACAACGTACTGCCAGCCCCACCAAAGGTATATAAATGACTCACGTTGTTTACAACCATATAGGGAAGTACATTCCCATTATTCCACGCTTCTATATTTCCATAGGAAAGTCTTGTATAAATGGAACCTGTCACAGAACTGGTAATCTGACCACCATGCAAACCAAATACCCATAACACATTAGCGATCAATGTAATCAGAAGGTATGAAGCAGGATTTGTACCAACAATACCAGAAATATGAGCCACAAGCGTATCATCAATCATTTCTGGAAGTGAACGGTGAAACACAAACACCCCAGCCGCATTCAGAAGAACCATCAAAGATATACAGACAAAAGATGGGACAATTGCCCGCAAAGACCTGATAACCTGTGTAGGAATCCGACTCCCTTTTGTCTTTGTTTTCTTCGCAAAGCACGGAAACAGTTTTCCCACAAATATTGCAACAAGAATTGCCGTAAACAAACCATTTGCGCCAAGATGTTCCATAGAAACTGCCGTACCGTCTACTGCTCCAGATACCATAAAGAAACAGACCATTGCTGTTAAACCTACACCAGTCCCGTTAATACCTTTATCTTTGGCGAGATGATAAGAAATTGTTAATGTTGCATAAATGGACAATAGGCCAATCGTCATAGTATGTCCAGTCTCAAGCAATTGTCCTATTCCACTTGAAGAAAGAAAGTCAGTCCAGAAAGAAACTGGAAAATTCATCAGTAATGAGAAAAAACTACCCAAAAGTGTAACGGGAAGAATATCACTCATCCCATCTCTTACAGCAAGAAGAATTCTGTTTCCACCTACTACTTCTGCAAGTTTCAAAAGCAGCTTAGTCATTCTCCCCGTTTCTTTCTCCTCTGCCTTTTCCGGATCCAGAATCAACTCTGCTATACGTTCGCCGTCTTTTAGCCCATATACATCTGCAGGCATAACAACAACTCTGGTAATGCATTCTTTTTCAATATTTTCCTGCATAAAGGAAATCTGCGGCGCAAGCAAAACAAGATCTGCCTGCCGGCTATAATACAGCGCATTCCCCGAACCACAGGCACCAATACGAATATCGCTTCTTCCCATGTTACGCAAAGCATCTCTTGTCTTATCTGCAAGTAACGATGAAGACATACCAACTGCACATACAAGAAGCACATTCATCTGAAAATACTCTCCTGTCTTGTTTCACGGCTATCAGCCACCCGGCAAAGACACTGTATGAACTTTTCAAAATCCGGATGTTCTCCCATTTCTTCCCAGAAGTACTTGTCTTTAACACATAACAGGCAAGAAATCCCCCACCTCTATAGGTGGTGGGATGAATTGCTCCGGACCCGGTATTTCATATATCAAATGTAAAATTATTGA